>JAYVMM010000240.1:0-2147 GCA_043758975.1 Planctomycetota bacterium
GCGACCGGCCTCGGCCGAGGCCAGGCGCAGCACGCCGGTTGCACGGATGCGATTAATCGTCTGCAGCACCTCGACTAGTGACAGGGTGCTGAGGTTGCCGGCGAAGCCCATGACGGCACCGTAGGTTGCGCTGCATGGGCGTCAACGCGACCGCTTCCCTCCTGCGCCATGCGATTCACATCCTGCTGCCCGGCTCCGGCTCGCGGACTCGGGCTTAGGCGGCCAGTCGGGCTCGCGGCCAGAACCAGGTCATAAGCTGCAAGTTATGCGAGAGAATGGGTTTACGGATTATAGCCGCAGTTCGGCGCGGCGCTGCTGCGCTAACGGGCGCGGGCGGTGGGCGGAACGTCCGCGGCGGATAGGGTATGAGGCATGCCGAGCGCCTACCTGTGGTGTCCAGCCTACCCCCTGGCCGATGATGCGCACCGCCAGCGCGCGCTCAGTGCCGCGCGCAGCCTCAGCGATGCGCTGGCCATGACCCTCATCCCCTCGCCGGAACTCACGCGCTACGCCCCCCCTGGGGCCTGGCACGAGGCCGAACCGCGCATCCGCGACCTCATCGCCGGCCTCGACACCGACCTCCTGCTCGCCGCGCGCGGCGGCTACGGCTGCCTCGACCTGATCGAGACCATCCTCGCCCACCCGCGTCCGCGCGGTCCTCGCCTGCTCGGCTTCTCCGACCTCACCGTGCTGCACTGCATTTGGTGGCGCCGGCGCTGGGGTGAGACGCTCTATGGCTACATGCCCGGGGTGAGCACCGGGCCGCGCGCCTTCGCCAGCACCGTCGCCCTGCTCAAGGGCGATGGCCTTGAGCTCAACCAGGGCAGCGACGCCAGCGTCCAGGTGCTGCGCCCGGGCCGCGCCAAGGGCATGCTCTTCGCCGCCTGCCTGCGCGTGCTCACCGGTCTGGTCGGCACCCCGGCGATGCCGGACCTGGAGGGCTGCATCCTCGCCCTCGAGGACATCGACGAGAAGCCCTACCGCATCGACCGCGACCTGCAGCAGCTGGCGCGCAGCGGCAGCCTGCGCGGCCTTGCCGGCCTGGTGTGCGGCAGCTTCCCCTGCGAGCCGACCCAAGGCGGCGGCGGGCCGAGCCCGGCAGCGCTCTTCGCGCGTTGGGCCGAGCGGCTTAAAGTTCCCGCCCTGTTCGGCCTGCCCTTCGGCCACACCAACGATCCGGTGACCCTGCCCTGCGGGCGCTCGGCGATGATCTCCGGGCAGGGCGCGCGCTGGTCGCTCACGGTCAGGCCCTCCAGCGATTCGGGATCGGGGCGCTACTAGCTCGCCCGCTGACGCCCCACCGCCTCGCGCCGCCTCCCCGCGCCGAGCCTCGCCCATAAATTCCTTTGCTGCCTGACGGCGCGGCTATGGTTCCCAGCCCATGAGCGAGTTGCAGAACATCGAAGTACGTGGCGCCGAGGAGCACAATCTCAAGCGCGTCGACCTCGACATCCCCAAGCGCGCGCTGGTGGTGTTCACCGGCCCCTCCGGCAGCGGCAAGTCCTCGCTCGCCTTCGACACCATCTATGCCGAGGGCCAGCGCCGCTACGTCGAGAGCCTGTCCTCCTACGCCCGCCAGTTCCTCGGCCAGCTCGAGAAGCCCAAGTTCGAATCCATCCGCGGGCTCTCGCCGACCATCGCCATTGAGCAGAAGTCGGCCTCCAAGAACCCGCGCTCGACGGTAGGCACCATCACCGAGGTGCTCGACTACTTGCGCGTGCTGTGGGCCCGCATCGGCGTGCAGCACTGCCACCAGTGCGGCGCTGCGGTCGGCAAGCGCAGCCAGGATGAGATCGTCGATGCCATCTCGGTGCTGCCCGAGGGCAGCCGCATCCTGCTGCTGGCGCCAAAGGTCGGCGAGCGCAAGGGCGAGCACCAGGACCTGCTCGACCGCGCGCGCAAGGCCGGCTTCACCCGCGTGCGCATCGACGGCAAGGAGCTCGCCCTTGACCAGCCGATCACCCTCAACAAGAAGACCAAGCACCGCATTGAGCTGGTGGTCGACCGCCTGGTGATCAAGCCCGGGCTGCGCAGCCGCCTGGCCGACAGCATCGAGACCGCGCTGCGCGAGGGCGAGGGCAAGATGCTGGTGGCGCAGGCGGAGGCGGCAGGCGCCACGCCGCCGGCGGGCGCCCCGCCGCCCGCGC
>JAYVMM010000241.1:0-2314 GCA_043758975.1 Planctomycetota bacterium
GGCTTCATCGAGGCAGTTAATTTCTAGTCCAACTGGGATCTCGGGTTAGGTGTAAAATCCGCATTGAGAAGAAAAATTGCGAAGATCCCAGGAATGGACGCTTAAGGGTTTCAGCCTTTCGCCATCCCTCGGCCTGCTGCCAAGCCGACGGATATCGCGCCCCTCTCGGATGCGCTGGAGCAGGGCATCGGTGGTGGATGCCAGAATGGGCTGGCCGGCGTGCAGTACCCATACCCCCTGTTTCTTGCCAAGCGGCCCAGATCGGCGACAGGGGCTCAAGGTGATTCTTTCCCCAGAAACTTCCAGTTCCAGGGCATCACCTGCTTCCAACTGCAGCTCATCGCGGAGCGCCTTGGGGATGATCACGCGACCAGCTTTATCGATGATGAGGCGAGCATGCATCAATGCTTTATTATCGCGGATCGAAACATATTCAATTTCCAGGCTTTTCGCCATCGGAGCGTGTGCGGAAGTTGCCGCACAAGCACGGGATGCGCGTCCGTCCGCGGGGCAAGCCCTTGCGTGAATGGAGGGCCACATAGCATGCCCGCAGCCGACCGTCCGAGCCATGCCGGCAGCGCGCAGCGCGCCCGGCTGGCCGCTTTGAGCGGCGTTTGACAATCGACCGCCGCAGCCCCTCCTGTGCATGCATGTACCTCCGCCTCGCCACGGCGTTCCTTCCCACCGCTTCCACGCGGGTGTAGCTCAATGGTAGAGCGTCGGCTTCCCAAGCCGAATACGGGGGTCCGATTCCCCTCACCCGTTCCATCTACTGCCGTTCCCCAGCGCAACCGTCCGGATTCCCATGCCGCTGTACGATATCCCGGTGGTGGTGCCCTATCGCCTCAAAGATGACACCGACGGGGTGCTCTACTCGGTGCAGGTGCACGCCATCGCCAGCGCTGAATCCGCCGCCCTGGCGATCGGCGCCATGCTGGTGGCAGCGCACGCGCGCATCCAACATCCCACCCGCGCCACCGAGGTGCTGGTCGAACGCGCCAAGGCCGGCCAGCCCGGCCAGCAGGTCGATGGCCCCTACGCCTACGTCATGACCCAGGGCAGCCGCATCGGCAACCTCACCTTCCCGCCGCGCATCGACAGCAAGTCGGGCGAGAGCATGGGCAACGCCTTCGCCGGCATCGATCCCAAGACCCTGCACGCGGTGCTGCTCGACTGCCATCCGCTGACCTACATCAACACCGCCGGCCTGGCGAGCATCGCCGCCCACGCCAAGCGCCTCCACCTGCGCCTGTTCCGCATCTCCGAACCGGTGCGCAAGGTGTTCGCCATCGTCGGCCTGCTGCACATGCTACGCGTGCATCCTACCCTGCAGGCCGCGCTCGACGACTTGGTGGCCGAGCGCGGCACCGATATCGCCTGAGCCGGCGACGCCGCCTCAGCGCGGCAGCGCCAGGCGCACCATGCCGTCGCCACCGTGCGCTCGCCAGGCCCGCAACGCAGCGAGCACGCGACCGCGGGAGACCTTGAGCGAGGCGGTGAGCATGCCGTTCTCCACCGTCATCGGCTGCTGCAGCAGGTAGATCCCGGCCAGGCGCTGCCACGGCGCCTCCTGCACCGCGTTGAGCGCGCGCGCGGCGGCGACCACCTTGGATGCATCCGCCGGCGAGCGCGCCTCGACCACCGCCAGCAGCTCGCCCTCGACCGCGACCACCGCGTGCAGGATGTCGGGGTCGGCCTGGAGGGCGGCCTCGAGCTCGCCGGCGGCGACCTTTTCGCCATTGGCGAGCTTGAGCTGGTGGTCGGCGCGCCCGCCCAGGCGCAGCCCGGCCTCGGTCCAGGTGCCGAGGTCGCCACTGTCGAGCTCCCCGCCGTGCAGGCAGGGCGAGGCCTGGCCGTAGTAGCCGCGCATGACGTTGGGACCGCGCACGAAGATGCGTCCGTCGCTGGCGCGCACCCCCACTGCCACCCCGGCGATGGGCTCTCCGACCACCCCCGGCACATGCGCCGACCCGGGCCGGGTGATAGTGCAGCTCGGGCTGGCCTCGGTCAGGCCCCAGCCCTCATAGACGCGGATGCCGCGCGCCTGGTACCAGCGATGGACTGCCTCATCGAGCGGCGCGCCGGCGGTGAAGGCCCAACGCAGGCCGCCGACGGCGAACAGCCCGGCCTCCATCGCCAGGGCATGGATCTTGGGCACGCTCATGAACACCGTGGGCTCGACCGCGCGCAGCGTGCGCAGGAGCAGCTCGCGATCACGCCCGCCGCCCGGCACCACGGTGAGGGTGGCGCCACGCACCAGCGCCCACAGCCGCTCGGCGAGGGCACCGAAGCTGTGGTGCCAGGGCAGGTAGCA
>JAYVMM010000242.1:0-2796 GCA_043758975.1 Planctomycetota bacterium
CCGCTGCGGTCGCCGCCCCGGAGCGGGCCGCCGCCCCGCCGCCGCAGGTGGTAGCACTGGAGACGGCGCCGAGCGCACGCATCCGCCTGTGCATCGAGAGTGGCGAGCGCTTCGAGCTCGCCGCCGCGCTGCTCGCGCAACCCGGCGGGACCTGCGGCAGCGCCGGTCCGCTGGGCCTTGCCGCGGCCTGGCAGACGCGCCTCGACCTCGGCCACGTCCTGGGGGTGCGCGCACTCGCGGTCGATGCGCCGCCGCGCGGCGAGATCACCATCCATCTCAGCACCGGCGACACCGAGGTCACGCGCGATTGCCTCGCCGACGCGCTCACGATCTCCCCGCCGGTGGCCTACCGCGTCCACCCGACCGCCCAGGGCCTCGACTTGGTGGGCGCCTTCAGCCCGGGAGCGGACTACCGCATCGCCGTCGCGGCGCGCTATCCGGAGGAGCACCCGCTACACCCCCTCGCTGCATACCCGGCGGGCAGCAGCTGGCTGGCCGCCATCCCAACCCGGCGTCCCGGGGTGTGGCTGGCGGAGCAGGCGGTGCGGGACGGACACATCGCCCTCGGCGCCCAAGCGCTGGCCCAGGCGACCGTCGAAGTGCTGAAAGCGGACGCCGAGCAGCCGCTGCGCACCGGCATGGTCGCCTTCCAGGTTGGCGACGGCAGCGGCACGGGCGAAGCCATGCTCGATGGCGATGCGCTGTTCGCCGACCTGCCCAACGGGCGCTACCGCCTGCGGGTGCGCGCCAGCGATGCTGGCGCAGTGCTGGCCGAGTCCGCGGTGACCATCGACGACGTCGCGCTGCGCCCGGGCGACCTCGAATTGGCGGCAGGGCAGTGGCTGGCCCAGAATCTCGCTGGCGACGGCGAGGCCGACGTCAGCGCCCGCCTCGTGCGCCTGGCGCGCTAAGGGCGGGCGGCGCCCGCCGGCCATCTCGCCGCTCAGGGAACGACCGTCATGCGCCGCAGGCCAATGTTGACCTGCGCCCCGACCGTGGTGAGCGCGCGCTCCACCGCCTGGTCGAGCGGGACGAAGCCGATGTGGTGCTCGCTGGTGGCCTCGATGGTCTCGTACTCGAAGCTCCAGCGGTTGGAGCGCGAGCGGTTCCAGCGCACACCGACCTTGAGGTACTTGCTGTTGGGCACCTGGGTAGTGAAGGTCGCGGTCCCGGCGAGCAGGCGCGCCGCCGCCAGGTCGCGCTCGCGGATCAGCACGATCGGGCAGGTCGCGGGGCGGTCGACCTGGGCATGGCGCATTGCCCAGTAGGCCAGGCCGACCGGCACGATGAGGGTGCCGGTGGCGGTGCGCAGGCCATGCATGTCGGCAGACACCCGCACCGTGCCGCTGTCGAGTTCATGCACGATGCCATGGCGCAGCTCGCCGCGGATGACCGAGACCGACTTCAGCGCACCCTGCGAGATGCGCTCGCTCATGGGCGCGCCCACCGCCGTATCCGCTGCTCCAGCACGCTGTTGGACGCGTCGCTTGATGATGGCGGCGGTGTTGCGGTCCATTGATGAAGCCTGCCCCGCGCGGTCGTCCGGTCAAGCGCGCCGGCGAATGGCTGCCGTGCTCGCCCGTTCACGGCGGCGACAGTCGGGGCAGTGTGAACAGGAGATTGACGGGGATCAGCCCGACCGCTAAGGTCTTTCGCCCGATCTGACCACCGGTGGAGGATAATCCCTATGCGCTTCCCGCACCTGCTCGTTGTCCTCTGCACGGTCGCCGCACCCGCCCTCAGCAGCTGGGGCGCCGACGATCCGACGCCAGCACCGGCCCCGGCGCCCGTAACCGCACCGGCACCCACCGCCAAGCCCGATGCCAAGCCCGATGCGGCATCGGCCGCGAAGCCTGACGCCAAGCCAGCCGCCAAGCCAGCCGCCAAGCCCGACGCCGCCGGCGATGCGGCCAAGACGCCCGGCAAGAAGGTCCAGCTCAACTACCTGAGCGGGACCGTCACCATCGGCGCCAACCTCGCCAGCATCGACCTGCCGCAGGACTACAAGTTCCTGGCGGCCAAGGATGCGCGCTTCGTGGTCGAGAAGCTGTGGGGCAACCCGCCCGACGAGAGCGTGCTCGGCCTGGTCGTGCCGCCGCACCAGGAGGACAATTTCGACTGGGCGATCGTGGTCTCCTACGAGGAGAGCGGCTACATCAAGGATGACGACGCCAAGACCAACGATTACACCAAGATCCTCACCGACATGCAGTCCCAGACGCGCGAAGCCAATCCCCAGCGCAAGAAGGCCGGCTATCCCGGGGTCGACCTGCTCGGCTGGGCGGAGTCGCCGAAGTACGATGGCACCACGCACAAGATCTACTGGGCCAAACGCCTGCAGTTCGAAGGCAGCAAGGTGGTGACGCTGAACTACGACATCCGCGTGCTCGGACGCAAGGGCGTGCTGGTGCTCAGCGCGATAGCCTCGGACAGCCAGCTCACCGAGGTGGCCGAGAACAGCAAGGCGGTGCTGGCCAAGACCTCCTTCACCAGTGGCAACCGCTATGAGGACTTCAGCGCATCCAGCGGCGACAAGGTCGCGGAGTACGGCATCGCCGGCCTGATCACCGGCGCCGTGCTGCTGAAGACCGGCCTGCTCAAGCTGCTGATCAAACCGCTGATCATCGGCGGCCTGCTGGTGGCCGGCGTGGTGAAGAGCTTCCTCGGGCGCCGCAAGTCGCCCACGCTCCCGCCGCAGTCGCCCCAGACCTGAGCCACCGGTCGCTTCCGCCACCGCTGGAGCTGCCGCCGCTTCGCCCACGAACGGACCGGGCAGCGGCCTCGGCGTTCAGCGGC
>JAYVMM010000243.1:0-2857 GCA_043758975.1 Planctomycetota bacterium
GCTTGCGTATGGCTGGCGTCGAGGCGCTTGGCGGCAACCAGGTCGGCGAGTACCATGAGCTCGCTCGCCTGCACGGTGCCTTTGCTGAGGCGCTCAGCGATCAGCATCTCGGCCAGGATGTCGGGCTTGGTGGCGGCCAGGAGCGCCGAGGCCGGCAGCACGCCGGCGCCGCCGTGGGTGAACACCGGTCGCACCAGGGTGAGGTCGATCTCCACTGCCGGATTGGCGCTTAAGGCGCGCTGGCAGGCACCGATGGCGATGAGCGCCAGCGCATCGAAGGAGACCGCCGTCTCATCCGCACCGCTCCGCGCCATGGTGGCCAGGGCGGAGCGGGCCAGGAAGTTGACGTCGATCGGCATGAGCGCGGAGGCGATCTCCTGGCGCAGCTCCGCCGATGGCACCACCAGGCACGCGGCCACGCCCTGGTACAGCCGCGAGCGCAGGGCGGTGTTCGACGCCAGGGCGGGATGGGAGCCGAGCGCCGACTGGTAGCGGACCACCATCCCCGGAGGAAAGGCCTTGAGATCGGGTTCGATCCAGCCGGCCAAGGTGAGCGGATCGACGGCGTAGGCCGCAGCCCACAGCTGGCGTACCACGTCCATGGGGGCGCCACGCGAGCTGGCGAGCATCGCCACCAGCGCTTGACGCCGCAGCTCGGGCCACTGACCGGCGAAGGACGCACCCTCGCCGATCACCAGCCTCCCGCCAGGCAGGGTCAGCAGGGCATCGCTGGTCGACGCGACCGCTACTTCGCTAGCGACTAGCGGCAGGTCGCGCGCCAGATCCCGGGCGGCCTCAAGCGCCGGCAGGTCCATCACCTCGCCGCCGCTCAAGCGGCGGAGGTAGGCGCTGGGCGCGAATGTCTCCAGCTGCACCCGCACCTCAGTGCGGATCGCTGCGTCCGCATGAGCGATCAGGGCGAGGAGCTTGGCCACGTCATCCGCGGCCTGGCTGGCATCGACCGGACGATGGTGGTCGAGAGCGGCGAGGACGCGGCCATTCCAATGGACATAGATCGGCAGCTGCCCCGCTTCCTTTTCTGCCAGCAGCGTGCGCGCGAGATCAAGATCGAGGAGATGGGCGAGCAGGAACTCGGTCTGGGCCGGTGCGAAGGTTGGTGCCCGCAGCAGCTGCGCCGCGAGCCGATGCAGGACATCCAGGCGCATGGCGCGATCGGCCTCAACCAGCTCGATCTCCCCGGCGATGCCATTGATCGCCGCGCGTTGGACATCAGCGCCCGCCGCGGCATCGCCCAGGGGCGCGATGAAGCGCGGGAGGAAGGTCGCCAGCTTGAGGCGACCGAGATCATTGAGCGCATGCGCGCGCAGCTCGATGCGCGCTTGGGCCGCATCGTTGGCGGGCAACGGCTCCTTCACCGGGAGGCGCGGCGACTTCTCCTCGCCGTCGAGGAGCGCGAGCAGGCGCTGGTGGCTCACCGGCACCTTTTCCGCGTAGTGCCACTGCAGATCGATCGAGGTCATCGCGGTCAGTGCATCGGCACGCACCTGGGGGATGGTGGATTCGATGTCCTCGATCGCCTTGTCGAGCTTGGTGAAGGCGCTCGCTGCCGCTTCCGGGTCCTTGCCCGATTTCTGCAGGTACTCGCTGATATCCGAACGTGTCGTTGCACATGATACACAGGCATAAGCGACCAGCGCTATGAGGCACAATTTAATATACTGGCGCATGCAAGCCTCTGATGGGGGTAGTGCCGATGATACCCGGTCGGCTTGCCTGTCAACTCCGCCACGCAGGCCCGGTTTGCCTTCCATCGCCCTGATCGAGTCGTTTTCAACTATTTCTGGTCAGCGATCGTGGGCGTTATGCTCGCTTTTGTTCTCGACTGCTTTCGCCGTCGCGGTGGTGGCGATCCACACGCCGGCGTTGGTGTTGTAGCGGCAAATGTTGCGCTCGGCGCTGCCCCCCGCACCGGCCGCGAACTGGATGCCATCGGCCTGGTTCTTCTCGCAGGTATTGCCTTTCACCGCGCCGGTAGTGCCGGCGCCATAGACCGCGATGCCTGACGCCTGGTTGCTGCGCGCGGTGGAATCCGCGACTACCAGGGTCACGCCCTTGTCGGCGAGGATGCCGTTCTCCTGGTTGCCGGCGAAGGTACAGGCACGGCACGTCACCGTGGTGCCATCGCCAAGCGCCAGGAGCCCATTGGCATGGTTGCGTTCCAGGCTCGATTCGCTGAGCGTCAGCGTCGCGGCGTTGGTGACGTTGACCCCACCCAGGGCATTGCCGGAGCAGTTCATCCCCACCGCGGCCACGGCCGTGCCATCGATGGTGACGCCCCAGCCCCGACCATCGACGATATCACTGGCACACACCGCCGACGACCCGCCGCCCGAGAAGCTGATGCCGGTGCCGGGCGCCCGGCTGAGACGGCATCCGGCCACCACCACGCCGCCGCCAGCGATGCGCAGCAAGGGGCCATGGTCATCGCCGCCCTTGGCGGCCTCGATGGTGAGGTTGATCAGGGCGCCATCGGTGGCGCCGATGGCCTCGATGACGCCGCCCTCGACGGCGGGAGATACCACCGTCACCGCACCGCGCTCCTCCCCCATCAGGCAGACTCCCGGCGGCAGGACGAGGCGACCGGGGTAGGTGCCGCGCTTGACCAGGACCAGGGTTCCCGCCTTGGCCGCCTTCAGCGCGGCGCTGGGCGTCGCGGCGGCGTCTGGCACCAGCACGGTGAAGGAGGCCGCGGTGAGCGCCGCGCGCTCCTCCTGCAGCAGGCTGAGCAGGGCCTGGCCATCGCCGTCGGCGCGCGCACCCGCCAGGCAGTCCTCGAACAGCGGGCGCAGGTAGGTGGTCTCGCGCACATGCGGCAAGCTCTGCTCCAGCGCTACCA
>JAYVMM010000244.1:0-3241 GCA_043758975.1 Planctomycetota bacterium
CCGGCGAGGTAGCCCGCGCCCGGCAGCACCAGGCCCATGTTGCCCGCCACCGGCTCGATGATGAGGGCGGCGATGCGCCTGGGCTGGCGGCGGAAGGCGCGCTCGACGGCGGCGAGGTCGTTGTAGGGGACGGAGAGGGTGGCGGCGGAGAAGGCGGCGGGCACGCCGGCGGAATCGGGCTGGTTGAGGGTGGCGCAGCCGCTGCCCGCGGCCACGAGCAAGGCATCGGCGTGGCCATGGTAGCAGCCGTCGCACTTGAGCACCAGCTCGCGTCCGGTGGCGGCGCGCGCCAGGCGCAGCGCGCTCATGGTCGCCTCGGTGCCCGAGCTGACCAGGCGCACCTGCTGCATGCCGGGCAGGGCGGCGCAGAGCAGGCGCGCGAGCTCAATCTCGCCGGCGGTGCAGGCGCCGAAGCCCAGGCCGCGCTCGGCGGCGCGCGCCACCGCCTGCACCACCGTGCGGTGCGCGTGCCCGTGCAGCAGCGGGCCCCAGCTGAGCACGTAGTCGCAGTAGCGCCGCCCGTCGACGTCGACCAGCCAGGCGCCGCTGCCGCAGGCGATCACCGGCGGCTGGCCGCCGAGGCGGGCGAAGGCGCGCACCGGCGAGTTGACCCCGCCGGGGATGACGCGGCGGGCGGCAGCGAAGAGGGCGCGCGAACGCGGCCCGCTGATGGCATTGATGGCGGTGGTGGTGGCGGCAACGGAGGCTCTGCGCATGCCAGCGTCGTCGTCGCCGCCATCGCCTTGGCAAGCGGCATCTCCACCAGCCGGCGCCGCTGGGGACACCGTGCGGCGGGTGTGAGCGCGCGGGCGGACTTGCAGCGGTGCGGGATGCGGCGTATGTTCAACCGTGATCTACCTCGCCAGCCAGAGCCCACAGCGCGCCATGCTGCTCCAGCGCGCGCGCATCCCCGTCACCGTGGTCGCGAGCCGCTGCGACGAGGAGTCCATCCACCGGCCCGCGCCGCAGCTGCTCTCGCTCGAGCGCGCCCGCTGCAAGGCGCTCGGTGCCATGCTCGAGCCCGCTCAGCTTTGTGGCAGCCCGGCGGTGATCGGCGCCGACACCGTGGTCGCGCTCGGCAACGAGGTGTTCGGCAAGCCGGTCGATCGCGCCGATGCCCGGCGCATGCTCGCGCGCCTGAGCGGCACCACCCATGTGGTCTCCACCGGCCATTGCTGCGCGCTCTTCGCCCCCGACGGCAGCGTCACCACCCAGGTCGCGCGCACCGCGGTGGCGCGCGTGACCATGCGACCGCTCACCATGGATGAGATCGCCGCCTACGTCGACTCGGGCGAGAGCGACCAGCGCGCCGGTGCCTATGCCATCCAGGAGCACGGCGACCGCTTCGTCGCCGAGCGTGACGGCAGCTGGGACACCGTGGTCGGGCTCAACCTGGCGATGGTCGCGCGCCTCTACCGCGAATGCACCGATCGACCGCTGCCTGGTTATACGCCATGATCGCCATCGTCTCCGACCTGCACGCCAACCTTGAGGCCGCCGAGACGGTGATGGCGCACTGCCGCAAGCTCGGCGTGCGGCAGCTCTAACGCCTGGGCGACGTCATTGGCTACGACCCCGACCCGGTGGCGCTGGCCCAGCTCGCGCGCAGCCATGTCGCGGTCTTTCTGATGGGCAACCACGACGAGGCGCTGGTCACCGGCAAGCACCGCTTCAATCCGCATTTGGCCAAGGCCATCGACTGGACGCGCAACGCGCTCACTGCTGCCGGCGGCGGGGCGGACGGCCCGATGGCGTGGTTCAAGGAGCGCCAGCCCTTCGTGCTCAAGGGCAACCTGCTGCTGGTGCACGGCTCGCACTACGACCCGGTGCACGACTAGGTCGACGAACCGGAGAACCCGCTCGAATCGCAGGCCATGATCGAGACCCTCAACCGCGACTTCGCCGGCTTCGACAGGTGCTTCGCCGGCCACAACCACACCCCCTTCCTGGCCACCGCGGTGGGGGTGATGATCCCGCTTGACGGCCACCGCACCTTCCGCATCCCCAAGGGCCACAAGGCCCATGTCTGCGTCGGTTCGGTCGGGCAGCCGGCCGACCACGACACGCGCGCGAGCGTCTCCACCCCTCGACGGCGAGCAGCTGACCTTCCACCGCCTGGCCTACGACGTACCGAAGACCCAGGAGAAGATCCTGAAGTACGGCCTCAGCCCGTTCCTCGCCGAACGCCTGGGCGAGGGCATCTAGCGACGGACGCAGACCGCGCGTCGGCGGTCTTGCAGTGTCGTGCATCCCCGCACCATGCGTGCCGGCATGGGCTGCGCGCAGGCGCACCCGGGGAGGTCACATGCAGCGCTGCGCGCTCGGGCTCATCGGCTGGGGGACGGTCGGCGGCGGAGTGGTGGAGATCCTCCAGCGCGATCCGCAGCTGCTGCGCGAACGCTGCGGCCTCGAGCTCCAGCTCAAGACCATCATCACGCGCACGCCGGGGCGTGCGCGCACCACCTCGCCCGGCGCCGCCACCGTCAGCGACCGCCTCGAGCTGCTGCTGTCCGACCGCGAGGTCGGCACCGTCATCCACCTGGTCGGCGGCACCGGCGCAGCCAAGGACATCCTCATCGCCTGCCTGGAAGCGGGCAAGCACGTGGTCACCGCCAACAAGGCGCTGCTCGCGGTGCACGGCGACGAGCTCTTCGCGCTCGCCGCACGGCGCGGGGTGAGCATCGCCTTCGAAGCCGCGGTCGCCGGCGGCATCCCGGTCATCGCCGCGCTGCGCGACGGCCTGGTCGCCAACCGCATCGATGCCATCTACGCCATCCTCAACGGCACCTGCAATTTCATCCTCACGCGCATGGAGGAGGAGGGCCGCAGCTACGCCGACGCCCTGCGCGAGGCGCAGGCACTTGGCTACGCCGAGGAGGACCCCACCCTCGACGTCAACGGCACCGATACCGCGCACAAGCTCGCCATCCTGGCGCGCATCGCCTATCACAGCCGCATCCCCATCGGCGCCATCCGCTGCGAGGGCATCCAGAGCATCGCTCACGCCGACATTCTCTCCGCCCGCACCATGGGCGCGCGCATCAAGCTGCTGGCCGTGGCCAAGCGCGGCGAGGGCGGGCTCGAGCTGCGCGTCGCGCCGACCCTGGTGCCGCTTGACCACCCGCTCGCCTCGGTCGGACGCAACTACAACGGCATCTCCATCGTCGGCAGCGCCGCCGGTCCGACGCTCTTGGTCGGCCAGGGTGCGGGCGCCCTGCCGACCGCCAGCGCGGTGCTCGCC
>JAYVMM010000245.1:0-2424 GCA_043758975.1 Planctomycetota bacterium
GCCTGGCTGCGCCAGGAGCTCGTCCAGCCCGGTGCCGGTGGCGCGCAGCCCAGCGAGCAGGATCCCCCGCCTCCTCACCTCTGAGCTGCACGCCCGCACCGGGCGCCGGTCGTCTCAGAATCAGCGATGGCCGCCTAAGCCGCCGTGGAAGCCGCCGCCTAAGCCGCCGTGGAAGCCGCCGCCTAAGCCGCCGCCTAAGCCGCCGTGGAAGCCGCCGCCTAAGAACGGCACCCCGCCGCTGATATGCGGACCACAAAAGTTCGAACCGATGACCGGGCTGGCGCAGAAGGCGGGGCCGCAGGAACCACCGTAATTGCCGCCATAGTAGCCGCCACGGTAGCCGCCACAGTAGCCGGGAGCGTACCCGTACCCGTACCCGTACCCGTACCCGTACCCATAATAGTCCGGCCCGCCGATAATCACCGAGTCGGAATAGGCCGGCTGGGTGTCAGCCATCACCACGGTCTGCGGCATCGCCTGGTACTGGTAAGAGGTGTTTGGCGGCGGCGCCGGATAGGTCGGGCCGGACTGGTAGGGCGAGGCTGGTGGGACGGACGGTTGGGCCTGGGCCACTGCTGGCGCTGGCGCCTGGACTGGGGGCCGAGATGCGGCCATCGGGGGCGGAGGAGGCTGCTGGCCAGGATCGGTGGATTCGGCATGGGCCGGCACCCATACCCAGCGGTTGTCGGCATCGCGCAACCAGCGCCCCTCGACCCAGACCGTCGCGGGTGGTGGCGGCTGATGGTCCTGCTGCCAATGCCCCACCCGCCAGACGTAGGCGTTTCCAGTCCATTCCCACTGCCCGGGCTGCCATACCAGAGCTGCGGTGGCATGGGGCTGCGGGCCCGGCGACGCCGGACCCGCTGATGGAGCCGCGCTGGAAGGGGGAGGCGGCGGTGCGCTAGGCACCGCATCGGCGGCCGGGGTCATGGCCCATAGGCCGAGCAGCGAGACGACGAGCGGGGCGAGGAGGGTGGAATAGCGCATAATTGGTCCTCCTGGGTTTTAGTCTAGCGCCCGCATACGCACGAGCCAAAGGTTTCGCCCCAGGCCTGCGGAACATGACCGCATGATGACCGCGCCGGGGTCGGGGCGACATGGGCGGCGCTACCTGCAAATGTCCAGTTTAGCGCGCCTGTTTCACCTCGCCCTTTCCCGCTCGCCTGGGTGCGGTGCGCTCACACGCGCGGCGCGTCGATGGCGACGATGCGGCGGTTGTGGCGACCCCCCTCGAAGGGGGTGTCGAGCCAGCAGCGCACGATGGCCTGCGCCAGCTCGAGTGGCACCAGGCGGGCGCCCATGGCGATGGCATTGGCGTCGTTGTGCGCGCGCCCGAGTGCAGCGGTCTCGACGCTGAAGCAATAGGCACAGCGCACGCCTGTGACCCGGTTGGCGACGATCGCCTCGCCGTTACCGGAACCGCCCAGCACGATTGCGCGCGCACAGGTCCCCGCCGCCACCGCTTCCGCGGCGGGGCGGATGAACTGGGGATAGTCGCACGGCTCGGCGCTGCTGGTGCCGAAATCGACCACCTCATGGCCCAGGCTGGCGAGCAGGGCGGCGAGCGGCCCCTTAAGCGGGAAGCCGGCGTGATCGGAGGCGATGGCGATGCGCATAGGGCTCCCTGCTGCCAGACGGGCTACGTGCGGTGCTGCGCGCGGATCCTAGATTCCCGTGTCCAGGCGCCAGCGCCGATCACCGCCACCCGCGCTGGTGGCGTGCAAAGTGCGGCTGTCGGCGTCTGCAATCCAGAGCCGCCCCGCCCCTTGCCCGCGTAGGCGCGCGCTCATGCTCGCGCGCGCCTGGCCGCCGCTGCGACCGTGGCCGTTTCGTCCTGCCGCCGCACCGCGCACGCATCCTTCCTGGTCTTCCCATGACTGCGCCGTCCTCCCCGCCCTCCGCCACCGCACCCACCGTCCCGGACTCCCACCGCGCCGCTCTCGGCCCGCCGCCCACGGTGGACGGTGCCACCGGCATCCTGCAGGCGAGCCTGCGCGGCATGCGGCGGAACTTCCTCCCCGGCGTGGTGCTGTGGCTGGTGGGCCTGGCGCTGGTGCTCTGCTACTACCAGCTGCCGGTGGCGCATCCGCTCTACGAGCGCATCGCGCAGTGGAAGGCGGCCGGCGGCTTCGCCTTCTCCGCCGTCTCCTCGTCGCTGTTCGGCGGCGCCATCCCCTTCCTCGCCCTGCTCGCGCTCGGGCGCATCCCGCGTGGTCGCGGGCGCGGCATCGCCTGCTTCCTGATCGGCTTCTGGGCCCTGCGCGGCATGGAGATCGACGGCCTCTACCGCATCCAGGGCCAGCTCTTCGGCACCGGCACCGATGTCTGGACGGTGGTCAAGAAGGTCGCCGTCGACCAGCTGGTCTACAGCGTGATGTGGTCGGCACCCTTTTCGCTCATCGCCTACCGCTGGAAGGATGCCGC
>JAYVMM010000246.1:0-11027 GCA_043758975.1 Planctomycetota bacterium
AGTCATCTGCGTAACGTTCCATTGCTACCCCGATCCTGGCCATTTCCTTGTCCAGGCCGTCGAGGTAGATGTTCGCCAGCAGGGGACTGATAACTCCACCTTGCGGCGTACCCGCTTCTGGTTCAGTTACGTTCCCATCTTCCATGATCCCGGCCTTGAGGAACATTCCGATCAGTTCGAGCATCCGCCCATCCGTGACTTTTCTGCGTACCGCCTCCAGCAGCCGCTCGTGCGGGATGCTGTCGAAGTACCCTTTCAGATCGGCGTCCACCACGAAGACCTTCCCAGCCTTCAGGTGGCCGAGCACACCCGTGAGTGCATCCTGGGCTCTACACCCAGGCCGGAACCCATGACTGTGTTCGCTGAACTCGATGTCGAATATCGGCTCCAGGACTGACACCATGGCAGCTTGCACCACCCGGTCGCGAACCGTCGGGATTCCCAACGGTCGCCGCTCGTCCGTTCCTGGTTTGGGGATCCACGTGCGTCGGATGTCATGAGGTCGGTACGTCCCGGCCTGCCATGCCAGCTGAAGTCGCGCAATCTCCTCGTCCAGCCGTTCCCCAAATGCCTCAACCGTCATTCCATCTACTCCGGGAGCACCCTTATTGCGTGCGACCCGGACGTACGCTGCCTGCAACGTCTTTCCCCGAAAGATCTTGTCGTGCAGGCTGTACCATTTTCCTCCTTCTGGACCCCCACCTTGGAGGCACTCCAGCATTCGTTCGGTCCACACAGCTCGTTCTACCCATCCTAACGGCTGGGCTTCTCCCGGCAGCGTAGCCCTTTCGGACACTTCTCCCCGGGTCTCCTTCGGCTCATGTGTCTTCATGAATTCCACCTTCCTGGCGTCCTTCGCTCCATCGGCTTTCACCGACTTCATCGCTACTATGACGCCTCTGTCTTCTGCATGCCCCGCTTGCACGGGCTCTGTTGCATGCAGATATCCCCAGTCCACGTACATCACCTTCCCGATGTCCCGTCGTCAGCCACGCTACGGATCTCGTACATCCCTTAGTAGGCAACCCCCTCGTGATGTCCGCTGCCCCCCTTGCGGAGGTTGGCTTCGTCAACCCTAGCAAACTCGCCGATCCGTCACGCCGAATCACGTTCGTCTCCTACGGGCCACCGGTTTTCCTCCCCCTTGCTCCCCACCTCGCCTCGCGACGACGCAGTTGGGTTCGGATGCCAGGCCGGAGTGCCTCTGCCTGGACGGGGACTTTCACCCCGCTGTTGATGTGCGCTGTTGGGCGCACTGGGGCGCTGGCGCAAGCCAGCGCGGATGGGTGGGTCACTTCTTCTTGGCTCGCGATTGTGCGAACATCCACGCCCACAGTCCAGGGTTGGCGTAGGTCCTGCTCCAGGAGTCGTGGCTGCCGTCGGGGTAGACGGTGAGCACCAGGGCGAGCTGCTTGGCCGGCAGGTGGGCCGGCATGTTGCCCTCCTGCCATTGCCAGCCCTGCTTGCCGAGCCAGCCGGTCCACGGCTTGTCGTTGTGGGTATAGCCGGTCATCACCCCCATATCAGGCGACTGCTTGAGGTCCTCGAGGATCTTATCGAACCACTTCTTGGTGGTGTCGGGGAAGTGCACGGTGCCGTCGTTGAGGGCGTGATTGGCCCAGACCGGCAGGCCGTGCAGCTTGGTGACATCGCCGGGCCCGGCAGCGCCGCAGATCGGCGCGATGGCGGCGATCTGCTCGGTCATCGCCATCGCCACCCCCCAGGTCGCGCCGCCGCCCATCGACAGCCCGGTGACGTAGATGCGGTCGGGGTCGACGGCGTAGGTCTTGATCACCGCATTGAGGGTGGCGACCAGTTTATCGTCTTTCCACCACTTGTCGGACTTCAGCCCCTGCGGGGCGATGACAATGGCCCCGTTCTGGACGAACACTGCACTGAGCGGATCGTGCTTGGCGATGAGCTTGAGGGGGCCGTTGCCGGCGACCTTGGGCAGCTCCTTGTCCGAGTCGCCGAGCTCGCCCAGACCGTGCAGGAAGTACACCAGGGGGTACTTGCCGCCAGCGCGGTAGCCCTCGGGAAGGTGCTCGAGGTAGCCGTAGGGCGCATCGGTCGAGCCGATCGGGTGCGCGGTATAGGGCTCGTTGGCAGCGCTCAGCAGCGCGGGCAGTACGGCGAGGAGGAGCAGGAGGATGCGCATCATGGCTTTCCTTGGGCGCGGCGCCCGGACGGTTGCGGGCGCCGGCGGCAGCTGCCGCGACGCAGGATCCGCCCACCACAGCATATTGCCGGAATCGCACGGCGTCACCAATCGCTTAGCCATCTCGGCGCCCGCTCCGCCTCTCGTAAGCGTTCGGGCCTCCCATCTCGCCTAAGTCGTTATAGGATCTCTTCTTGGAGTTTCTGATAGCGGATAGATCCAGACATCCCTTTTGGGGGTTGAGAGTGTCAAGTACCGATCCCATTTTGATCGTCCTGTGGTCTGCCCGAGGTTGGGCCAGTTGGCCGTAGCGGCGCCGCCTCGTGCAGGCCTATCGATTCTATGCTCATGCGGCCACCTCCCCTCATCCATCCGAGCTCTCCATTGAGAGCTGGCTAAAACCAGCACGCCACGGTCGACGCCGACGGCATTACCCCTGGGCGCTCGAGTCCGCAGGCGGTCACGATGGCTGAGCGAGGTTGACGCGACCATGAGAGCCGCGCGAGGACAGCGCTGCGCATTGGTGATCCCTGCATGAGCTCGCTCCGTGCCGTATGAGACAGCCGGGCGAGCTTCACGTGATGGAGAGTTCGGTTCAACCCGAGTTGGTCATCACAGCTCGATGAGTTTGATTTTCGCGCGGAAATAACCGAACCCAGGCATTGGCAACGCTCCTATGAGGGGTAACCATGAAAAATGTCACCATTTCCTCCTTCGTCCTGCTCGCACTCGCGTGGCCACTGTGTGCCATGGAAGTCGATACGCAGCATTACGACCTCGAGCGTACTGGGGCGAATCCCAATGAAACCTCATTGACGCCTGCGAATGTGGCGCAAGCGACGTTCGGCAAGCATTTCACCGTCTCAATGAATGCGAATGTGAATGGTCAGGCGCTGTATGTCCCCAATCTCACCGTCGCTGGCCGTGCGCATAATACCCTGTTCACCTATACCTCGAACAACAATGATGGATCTCCGTGCGGCATCTATGCCTTCGATGCCGATGGCGGTGGGGCCCCTCTGTGGAGCCGATCGTTGACCAACGCTGCCAGATATACGACCAACACGCCGGTCATCGATCCGACCAGCAAGATCATGTATTTCGTAACCAAGGACAATAATAACGAGGGGGCGAACTGGCTGCATGCCGTCGATCTTGCCACCGGCTCTGAAAAGGCGGGCAGCCCGATCGAGATCGGGGGAGCGGTATCCGGTACCGGTGACGGTACCTCAGGCGGACTCATCACCTTTCCCGCGACGCATGCCAACTGCAGGCCCGGACTGTTGCTGGTGAACGGAGTGATCTACCTCGGCTTCTCCTTCAATAGCGATGCCCGTCCTTACCATGGATGGATCATCTCGTATGCATACAGCGGTACGGCATTCACGCGCAAGAACATCTTCTGCGTTTCGCCGAACAAGGAGGCGGGCGGCATATGGCAGGCCGGCAAGGGTTTGGTCAGCGATGGGACGAGCATCTACTGCACCACTGGAAACGGATCATTCGACAATGCGCTTTCCACCGGCAGTGCGTTCGGGATGTGCTTCCTGAAGCTCAACGCCAGCCTGCAGGTGCAGGATTATTTCGCCGAGACCAATGAATCGCCGGACAGCAACGCCGATCGCGATCTGGGGAACTGCGGACCCCTGTTCATTCCCGGAAGCCACGTGCTCTTCGCCGGGGGGACCAAGTACGGTCGTGGGCACTTGGTCGATGCGACGAACATGGGGCATTTCTCCAACAGCTCGGATGCATGCCTGCAGACCATATCCGCGGGACTGAGCTCATCCGTCGGGCAGAATCCCGTCGCCTGGAATGGCGGATCCGCCGGCACCTTCGTCTATGTCTGGAGCTCAGGGAAGGGCATCGCCCAGTATCAATACGACAACACCACCAAGACCTTCACCAATGCCGGGAATCCCATCCATGTCGGATCCGCGACCAATGGCGGATCCCTCTGCGTAACATCCAATGGAACTGCCAATGGGATCCTGTGGGCAGTGGGCAATGATGCCGTCGTCCACGCCTACAATGCCCTGAACGTCACCACCGAGTTGTGGAACAGCAACCAGAATAGCGCGCGCGATGCCCTGCCTTCCGTCGGGCATTTCCAGTTTCCGATGGTTGCCGATGGCAAGCTCTTCGTGCCCACCAATGCCGGCACGCTGGTCGCCTATGGCCTCTCCATCACCCAGGTGCCAGCCAAGCTCGCGATCATCCAACAGCCGGGAAACTCGAATGCAGCCGCACCGATCGCCCCAGCGATCAAAGTGGCCATCCAGGATGCATCAGGAGCGGTCGTCACCGGCTCATCAGCCACCGTCTCGCTGGCTATCGCCAGCAATCCGGGCTCGGGCACGCTGTCAGGATCGACGACGGCGGTCGCAAGCGCTGGCATCGCCACCTTCTCGTCCGTATCGATCAATGCCGCGGGCAGCGGGTACACGCTCATCGCCAAAGCCAATGGCCTTGCCAGCGCGACCACGACATCCTTCGCCATCCTCTCACGGGTCGCAACACCGGTCATCGCCCCATCCGGGGGGAGCTTCTCGGGGCCGGTGACGGTGCGGCTGACGGACGCGACCTCGGGTTCCACCATCACCTATCAGATCGGCAGCGGGCCGGTGAAAACCTATTCCGCCCCCTTCGTCCTGCAGGCCAGCAGCGCGCTCTCGGTCACCGCGAGCAAGAGCGGACTGACGAGCAGCACCGCCGCCACAGCCAGCTTCACCATAACCGGCTCCACCGCCTATGGCTTGCCGTGGCGCGATGCCGTCTCCGGCATCGTGCTCCCGCAGAACCTCAGCACCGCCCCGCCAGCGACCCTTTCGGCGACAGGGGTGTTCTCCAATGTGGCCGCTTTGACTCCACGCGACGGCATCGTCCCCTATGCGGTCAACACGCCGCTGTGGTCTGACAGCGCCTACAAGCAGCGCTGGATCGCGCTTCCCGGCACGTCGCAGATCGCCTTCCAGTCTACCGGCGAATGGTCATACCCCGGGGGGACCCTGTTGATCAAGCATTTCGAGCTCGGGGTCAACGATACCGATAGCACGGTGCGCAAGCGACTGGAGACGCGCCTGCTGTTTGTCAATGCCGCATCGCCGAACAACGGCTATGGGATCACCTACAAATGGCGAGCCGACAACTCGGATGCCGACCTGGTGACGAGCGCAGGCCTGGACGAGAACATCAGCATCACGACTGCGACCGGAACCAGGACGCAGACCTGGCACTATCCCAGCCAAGGCGAGTGCCTGACCTGCCATACCAGCAATTCCGGTTTCGTCCTCGGACCCAAGACCCGCCAGATCAATGGCCCCTTCACCTACTCCAGCACGGGCATCTCCGATAATCAGCTGCGCACCTGGAACTACCTGAGGATGTTCACCACCACCCTGGCCGAGGGCTCCATCGCCGGATTGAGCCATATGTCCGCCATCACCGATTCATCAGCGACGCTGGAGGATCGCGTGAAATCCTATGTCGATGCGAATTGCAGCCAATGCCACCGCCCGGGCGGTGTGGCCACGGCCTGGGACGCGCGCTATGATGTCCCGATGGCGAGCCAGGGGATCATTGATGGGACGATCAAGACCACCCTGGGCATATCCGGGGCGGAGATGGTGGTGCCGCAGGACATCTCGCGCTCGATGCTGCGCATTCGCATGCATGCCATCGATAGCACCAAGATGCCGCCGCTGGCGCGCAATCTCGTGGATGCCGGTGCGGTGTCGGTGGTGGATCAATGGATAAACGGGCTGCCGAAGTCGAAGCCGGGATTCACCGCCACCTATTTCAACAGCATCAATCTGACCGGAACGAGCATCTCGCGCATCGATCCCTCCATCGACTTCGACTGGGGCACCGGATCACCGGACCCGGCGATCGGCGCCGATAATTTCAGCGCGCGCTGGACCGGGCAAATCCTGGCCCAGCACAGTGAGACCTATACGTTCTATACGACTACCGACGATGGCGTCCGCCTCTGGATCGATGGCCAGCTCCTCATCGACAAATGGGTCGATCAATCCTCCACGACCTGGAGTGCGGCCTTGCCGCTCACCGCCGGGGAACGCTACAACGTGACGATGGAATATTACGAGCACACTGGCACCGCCCTTGCCAAACTGGAATGGTCGAGCCCATCGACCACGCGAGCGGTCATCCCATCCGGCTCAACCATCGCCATCGAGGGTTTCGTCGCCGATATCAATTTCCAGCCGGCCTCCGCCCCGGATTTCGGCAAGGGGTACCTGATCGATTCGAGCCAGCCTTATGGCGACCGTGGCAACGGCTTCACCTATGGATGGAACACGACCTTTGATGAAACCAGGTACCGCGGCAATCCCGCTTCCCCGGACCTCCGCTATGACACCTTCGATCACCTGCAGAAGCCATCGAATCCCAATGCCGTCTGGGAGATCGCGGTGCCGAACGGGAATTACGAGGTGCGCATCGTAGCCGGCGATCCCGACAACATCGACAGCGTCTTCAAGATCAACGTCGAGGGCGTCCTGGTCGTCGACGGGACGCCGAGCGCGTCCCCCTTCCTGGCGCATTGGGTCGATAGCGGCTATCGCGATGTCACGGTCACCGACGGCCGCCTTACCGTCTCGAATGCCACTGGATCATCGAACAATAAGATCTGCTTCATCGAGATCGCCCAATTGCCGGCAGCCATCGGCATGCGAGGCGTCCACGCATTGCCACCGTCGACCTTCCCGGTCCATCCGTTGTCCAGCAGCGAGGTCGCGAACGAGCCGCCACCCGCGCCTTGAGCCAACGGGGATTTCTCACACAGAATGCAAATCGCGCCGTCCACCGCGACGACGAGCGGGCGCTATGGGATGAGCTGGGAATCCGCAGCCGCGAGCTGGCCGGGCGCATCGGCCGCCGCATGAAGCAATCGGCGTCGAGCGTGAACACGGCGCCATCGCAGGTCACTACGGGAACCTGGTCGGCGGCATAGTCGTGTGGGATTGGCCTGCCCGGACCCTGGCATCTTCAATGTGATCGCGTTCTGATTGCCAGCGCTGGCTGCTGCCCACTGCGCTATGTCGACAGCCGCTTCTGGGTCTCGAGGTTCTTGCGCTCCCCTCTGGCTAAAGCGGGGGATGGGGACGCTCCTTTGAACCACGTCACCTTGACGGAAATCATTGTGCAGCAAAGGGATCTGCATATGCATAGAGCCGGGTCCCCCACCCTCACCGGGTGCGCGGCGCAGGCCATCAGGGAGGACAGCGGTGACACCCCCCAGCGCACGGCAATCTCCTGGTCATGGGGACAGCATGCCCGGTGACGATGACCTGCTGAGCGCCGCCCAAAGCGGTTCGACCAGCGCCTTCACCACCCTGGTCGAGGTCTACCAGGCGCGCGTGCGCGGCTACCTGGCGCGCTGGGTCCATGACGCCGCCAGCGTCGACGACCTCGCCCAGGAAGTCTTCCTCGCCGCCTACCGCAACCTCGCGCGCTTCGATGGCGCGGTGCCCATCGGCGCCTGGTTCGCCGGCATCGCCCGCAACCAGGCCCTCACCTACCTGCGCGGCAAGCGCCGCCGCCGCGCGCGCGAGGCCGACGCCTTCGCTGCCGCCTTCCAGGACTGGCACCTCAAGGCGCTCGAGAACGAAGGCGACCGCCTGGGCGACCGCCTGACCGAGATCGCGGCCCTGCGCGGCTGCCTCGAGGCGCTGCCTGAGGCGCAGCGCGCGCTGGTCGAGGACCACTACCTGAGTGGGCGCACTTGCGCCGACATCGCGCGCGCCCGCGACCAGGAGCAGGGCGCCGTGCGCATGGCGATGCTGCGCGTGCGCCAGACCCTGCGCGGCTGCCTCGAGCGCAGCCTCGACGATGGCGCGCCAGCATGACCCGCCCGGAGCTGCTCGACCTGTGGACCCGCCACCTCGAGGGCGAGGCGCTCGGCGCCGCCGAACAGGAGGCGCTGCTCGCCGGCCTCGAGCGCGACCAGGCGCTGCGCCAGCTCCTGCTCGGCGACTGGGCAATGGATGGCATCCTGCACAGCCGCGCGCTCGATAATGAGGCCGGACGGCGCTTCACCGCCGGGGTCTCCACCCTGATCAGCGCGCAGGCCGACCAGGGCCGCTTCGCCGAACGCGTGCGCTCGTCGATCGGGCGCTCCGGGCGCCAGCTGCGCCATCACCCGTTCGTCTCTGGGCGCCGTCTCTCTCTCGCCGCCGGCCTGGCGCTCGCCGTCGCCGTCGCCTGGGGCTGGCGCGCCGGGGTGCTGTTCGCGCGCGCCGACCTGCCCACCCTCGCCGGCATGGCGCAGCCGCTCGCACCGGGCATACCAGTGAACCTGCCCGCGCACGCCACCCTGCGCTGGGCCGACGGCACCACCGCGATCACCGATCGCGCCACCCAGCTCACCGTGCTCATGACCGAGCGCGGCAAGCACCTCGCGCTCAACGATGGCGGGCTGCAGGTGGCCGCCATGCCGCAGGCGAAGAGCGCTCCAATGACGGTGCAGAGCCCGTTCGCCACCGCCACCGTGGTGGGGACCGATTTCTCGCTAGTGGTCCAGGCCCAGACCGCCCGCCTCGCGGTAAGCCATGGGCGGGTGCGCTTCGGGCGCGGGGATGCCGGCGACCTGGTGGTCGGCGACGGTACCACGGCGGTGGCCGACGCCTTCGGCACCCGCGACGCCAACGGCCCGCTCTTCGCCTGGTCCGCCGGCGCCGCGAACAACCCGCCGCCGACCAGTGGGCGGGTCGCCCGCGCCCCGGACGGTCATCCCTGCCTGGCCGGCAGCGATTCCGCCGAGATCACGGTGATCAATTTCATACGCCAACCGGGCTGGTTCGTCTTTGACCCCCGCCTGGTGGTCAGCTGCCGGGTGTGGGTCGGCAAGCAGGTGGCCTGGGCGGGCTTCTACTTCCAGGACGCCACCCACCGCCATCACGTCCAGTGGCATGTCCCGCTCGATGTGCGCGGCGCCTGGCGCGACGTGCATTTCAGCCTCGGCGAGGTGGTGCCCGCCAACAGTCCGATGATGGTGGCCGGCGACATCGTGCAGTACGTCATGGTCCAGGCGCAGTTCGCCCCCACTGCCGAGCTCTACATCGATCAGTTCGCGATCTCGGCACCGGCGGAGACGCATTGAGGGCGCGCATGTGGGCGGCGTGCGCCGCCCGCGGTCAGTGCCCGTCGGCGTGGGTGTGCGCGCCCGGCTCGTGGCCGGCGGGGTCGCCGCCGGCAGGCGGTTCGGCGACATGTTCGCCGCAGGTCCGCCGGCACCATGCGCTCCAGCTGTCGCAGCTCGCCTTGCGCTTGGCCTTGCTGCTTTCGGGATGGTAGTCGAACCCCACCCCGTCGGCGACCTGCAGGCCGGTGAAGGCCTGCAGACGCACACCGGCGTCCTCATCGTCGAGCAAGTCGACCATGGTCCAGATCGCC
Source organism: Planctomycetota bacterium (assembly GCA_043758975.1). Taxonomy (GTDB): domain Bacteria; phylum Planctomycetota; class UBA11346; order UBA11346; family UBA11346; genus BOG-1363. The sequence continues at coordinate 9,572 of JAYVMM010000246.1, forward strand.
GCCTTGTTGAGGAAGGTCCCCATGAGGTCGATCTTGCTCATGGTGGCAAGGCTCGCCACCGCCGCACGCCTCTCCATCGCCTTGCGCTTGGGATCGCGCGCATAGCGGCATAGCGCCTCCTGCGAGACCGCATCGCCCCATGCCGCCTGCATGGCCAGGGCCGCCATCGCCGACTCGCGCAGCTTGGTCGACTTGTCGTCGAGCAGGAGCGCGAGTTCGCGCGTGACGGTGGCGTCGAACATCGCGTAGTTGCAGGCCAGCGCGGCATTCTCCCGCACCGTGTCCTTGTCCATGGACAGCGCCTGCGCGACCACCGCGCCGGCCTGGGGCCCGCCGATGCGGATCAGGCGCTGCCACGCCCCGGCCTGGTTGAAGAGGTGCTTGGACTTCTCGGCATCGGCAAAGAGGTCGATGAAGGTCTGCTCCTCGGCGTCGAGCGGCGCGCGGCGGTTGCGCAGGGCCTGCATCCAATGCACCGCATCGTCCATGGTCGGCTCCTTGCACGCCTCATGGCCGAGATCGCGCATGTCGCGGTAGACCCCGCTGTAGCCGGCCTTGCGGAAGGCCTCCATCGCCGGCAGCACGCCGTCCGCCTTCACCGTGGTATCCTTCTGCCCCACCACCCAGTAGAGCGCCGCCGCGGTCTCGGGGTGCTCGTCCTTCTTCAGCCCGAACTGGCCGCCGACATAGGTGATCGCCCCGGCCATCAGTTCGGAGTTGTTGGGGGCGAAGCGGTTGAGGAAATAGGAGCCGGATGAGTAGCCCAGGCCGTAGATGCGCCGGGGATCGGCATGGTACTGCTTGATCGCCCAGGCGGCGAAGGCCTTGACCGGGGCCTCGTCCGCGTCCTCCCAGCCGACATCCTTGGATTTCAGCCCAATGATGACGTATTCATCGCGCAGGGAGCAGCGCTCGAGCGCGGCGCTCGCCTGCCCGAGCAGCTGCTCGGCGTTGCCGGTGCGGCCATGGAAGCAGAGCAGGAGTGCCGGGCGCAGGTCGGTGCGCGGCTTGGCTGGCAGGCGCGCGGCGTAGACGATCTCATGGCCGGCGTCGTCCTTGAAGACGCTAGTCGCGCTCTCCCCCGATAGCGCCAGCAGCGCACCGCCAAAGAAGGCGATGGCGCAGCGCGCAACGAGTGGGATCCGGAGCTGACCAACGTACGCCATCGCACCCTCCTTGAGACGACCGCGGAACGCCCCTGCGCCCCGCTTGCCGCTAGGGGTGAATGGCAGCAGAACCCCATTCCTGTCAGGGGTTGTGAGCAGTTAAAAATTTTGCACTCTTTTGTATTCTTTTGATGTCATGAAGTTGATGCAATGGGCGCGACAGGAGGGGCTATCGAGGGCAACTGCCTAATGGTTGTTCCACTCCGGTGCGTTACCAATTACATCGCAGCCGCTTTATACGGACACGATTCTTGTGTATGCTCGGGTCTCATCCTCTGATCAGAAGAAGG
>JAYVMM010000247.1:0-10517 GCA_043758975.1 Planctomycetota bacterium
CCAAGCTGATGGAAGCCGCGGTCGAGCTCTACCCCGAGATCCCGGTGGTGATGCACCAGGACCACGGCAATGCCCCCGACACCTGCATCAGCGCCATCCGCTACGGCTTCACCTCGGTGATGATGGACGGCTCGTTGGAAGAGGACGGCAAGACCCCGGCGAGCTACGAGTACAACGTCGCGGTCACCCGCGATGTGGTCAACATCGCGCACGCTTTCGGCGTCAGCGTCGAGGGTGAGCTCGGCTGCCTCGGCTCGCTCGAGCACGGCAGCGGCGAGAAGGAGGACGGCCACGGCGCCGAGGGCAAGCTGAGCATGGACCAACTGCTCACCGATCCCGACCAGGCGGTCGACTTCGTCAAGCGCACCGGCATCGACGCCCTGGCGGTGGCGATGGGCACCAGCCACGGCGCCTACAAGTTCTCCAAGAAGCCCACCGGCGAAGTGCTGGCGATGAAGCGCATCGAGGAGATCCACACCAAAATCCCCAACTGCCATCTCGTCATGCACGGCTCCTCCTCGGTGCCGAAGAACCTGATCGACGAGATCAACAAGTACGGCGGCAAGATCAAGGAGACCTACGGCGTTCCGGTCGAGGAGATCCAGCGCGGCATCCGCGCCGGCGTGCGCAAGATCAACGTCGACACCGACAACCGCCTGGCCATCACCGCGTCGATCCGCAAGGCGATGGCCGAGAAGCCGGCCGAGTTCGATCCGCGCTACTACCTCACCCCGTCGCGCGCCGCGATGCAGGTGATCTGCGAGGAGCGCATGCGCCAGTTCGGCCAGGCCGGCAAGGCCCCCGGGGTGCCGGTGGTTTCGCTCGCGCAAATGGCCAAAGACTACGCTGCCGGCAAGTTCGGCGACAACGCCAAGCCGGACAACGGCTACGCCAAGCACAAGGGCAAGGGCGGCGGCGTCTCGGCGATGGCGCACTGAGCCGGGCGCCGCGCCCGCTCCACCCAGGCTGGACAGTGGACGCTGACCTGACCTGATCAGGCCGGCTGTCGCTCAGCGCGCTCCCGCCACCGGTGGGTTGGCCACGTCATCCATCCACAGTTCCAGTTCGGCAAGCGGGGTCAGGCCATTCCCCCTGGTTCTTGTTGATGTTCAGCCGGTAAGCCGACCACGCCATGTGCTCTTGAGCAGCCGATTCGCAAATCTCTCCTGACGAATCGTGCGAGTGCGGTCCGGGATGGTCACCCCGGTGGACAGATCCTTGACCAGGTTCTGGATGGCCTGGGTGGCGTTGTTCAGGCCCTGACCGGCGAAGGCGGCGGCCAGGATCATGGCGGATCTCGGCATCTACCACGCAAAGCCCACGCCAATACCGCTATTTCAGGGCTCGCCCCCAGGTCCATCTGCACCAATATCTTACGTCGTCGCTCCGTCCGTGGTCAGGGCGCTGGCGAAGGCCAAGGCGACCGCTCCGGCGTCTGTCACCGCATGCTGGCGGACTTCGCCCAGGCGGGTGGGCAGGATGAAGCGCAGCTGGCCGCCGGCGACCTTCTTGTCCAGCCGGCAATGCCCGGCGAGGGTGGCGGCCACCGCCACGGGCTCGCGCACCGCGTGCGCGAGCGGCAGCTGATAGCGCCTCAGGAGTGCATCCTGGCGCGCCGCGAGCGCGCTGTCGCCGAGCACGCCGAGCCGGCGGCTGAGCTCGGCAGCCATGCGCATGCCGATGCCGACCGCCTCGCCATGCAGGTAGGTGCGGTAGCCGGTCTCGCGCTCGAGCGCGTGGCCGAAGGTGTGCCCGTAGTTGAGCTCGGCGCGCACGCCCTGCTCGGTCTCGTCCTCGCCCACGTACCACGCCTTAATGCGGCAGCACTCGGCGACTGCCGCGCCCACCGCCGTCGGCTCGGCGCGCGCGAGCTCCTCGGCATGCGCCTCCTGCCAGGCGAAGAAGGCGGCATCGCGGATCACCCCGTACTTGAGCACCTCGGCGAGGCCGGCGCGGTATTCGCGCGCATCCATGGTCGCCAACAGGGCGGGGTCGATGAGCACGCACGCCGGCTGCTTGAAGGCGCCGATCAGGTTCTTGCCGGCGGGGCTGTTGACCCCGGTCTTGCCGCCGACGCTGGAATCGACCATCGCCAGCAGGGTGGTGGGGATCTGGATCAGGGCCACCCCGCGCATCCAGCAGGCGGCAACGAAGCCGGCGAGGTCGCCGCTGACTCCGCCGCCGAAGGCGATGACGGTATCGGTACGGTCGATGCGCAGCTCGGCGCAGCGTCGCCACATGCGCTCGGCGGTCTCCAGCGATTTCGATGGCTCGCCCGGGGGGAAGGTGGCGCTCTCGCAGGCGATGCCCGCGCTCCCGAGCGCGGCGCGCAGTTGGCCGCCATGCAGGCGGTCCACCGTGGCATCCGCCACCACCAGCACGCGCGGGGCGCGCAGCAGGGGGCGGATCAGCGCGCCTGCGCGTGCAAGCAGGCCGGGGGCGATGTGGATGGGGTAGCTGCGCTCGCCGAGCGCGACCTCTACCGTCAGTGGCTCGGTGGTCGTCACACCCCCACTGTGCCAGACTGCCCGCCGGGAGCCAGCGCGGCGATGCGCCCGTTCAGCCGCGGGGCGCGGAAGCGGCACCGGCGGGGCGCTTCGGAGCCAGCTGCTCGCTCGCGAGGCCGAAGAGCGCGACCTCGGCGGTGAGCGCGGCGGCGAAGTCGCCGAGGTGCAGCGATTCGTTCTCGGCGTGGGCGGCGCAGGCGGGATCCTCGACCCCGGTGAGCAGGGCGGGGATGCCGCCGAGTTTGGCCGTCATCTCGCCGACGAAGGGGATGCTGCCGCCGCAGCCGATGTCCACCGGCTGCCGTCCGTAGCCGCGCGCCAGGGCGGTGCGCGCGGTGGCGAACAGCGGATGGTCGGTGGGGCAGCCCCAGGCCTGGCTGGCGCCGAGGCGGGTGATGGTCAGCTCCATGCCGGCGGGCGCATGGCGGCGCAGGTGGGCCTCGAGCTGGTCGGCGACCTCGGCGGCGTCCATGTCGGGGACGATGCGGATGCCCAGGCGCGCCCAGGCGGCGTCCATCACCACATTGCCGGTCTGGCCGCGCGCACCCGCCTGGATGGCGTTGACCGCCAGCGACGGCCAGCGCCACATGCGGCGGAAGACCTCGGGGCCGTCGGCGAGGCCGCCATCCGCATGGAGGATGCCGGCCTGGTCGCGGAAGCGCGCGGCGTCGTAGGGCAGGCGCGCCAGGCTGGCGCGCTCGCGGGGGTCGAGCGCGCGCACGCGCTCATAGATGCCGGGGATGGCGATGGCGCCATCGGCGTCGCTGAGGGAGGCGATCAGCCGGCAGAGGGCCTGTACCGCGTCCGGCACCGGTCCGCCCCACATGCCCGAGTGCAGCGGCGAGCGCAGGCCGCGCAGCTCGAGCTCGATGCCCACCAGCCCGCGCAGGCTGGTGGTGAGCGACGGCAGTCCGGTATCGAAGTTGGCGGCGTCGGCGATGACCAGGGCGTCGGCGTGCAGCTCCTGGAGATGGGCGTCGAGGAAGGCGCCGAAGTGGTGCGAGCCGGTCTCCTCCTCGCCTTCGATCACCACCGTAAGATTGAGCGGCGGGGCGCCGGCGGTCGCGTTCCAGGCTGCCGCCGCCGCGCAATGGATGGCGATCCCGGCCTTGTCGTCGGCGATGCCGCGTGCGTAGATGCGCCCGTCGCGCTCGGTCGGCTCGAACACCGGCGACTTCCACAGCTGCTCGCGCAAGGGCGGTTGCACGTCGTGGTGGGCGTAGAGCAGCAGGGTCGGCGCCGCCGGCCCGGCGCGCTGATCGCTGGCGATGACGTAGGGATGGGTGCCGGGCATGCGCACCACGCGCGCCGCGGGGTATCCGGCGGCGAGCAGCCAGGCGACGCAGGCGGCGGCGCTCTCTTCAAGGTGGCGGGGGTCGAAACCCGGGAAGCTGCAGCTGGGGATGCGCACCAGGGCCTTGAGGCGTTCGATGGTGTGCGGGAGATCGGCGCTGGCGCGCCGGATCGCCGCCTCGATGGCGGGGCTGCATGGGGACGACGTGTTCGGCGTGCTCGGCATGCCGGACCATAACAACATGGGCCGGGTGGCATAGCCACCCGGCCCATGATGGGACCTCGCTTCTGCGCGCGGGTCAGCCCGTGCGCTGCGCCCCGACTCTCACTTCACTTGGGCGCGTCCGGCTTGTTGGCCGCCCACAGGATGCCGCCAGCGACGTGCTTGAGGTAGAGCGGATCGGCGAAGCTCTCCTTGGTGTGGCCGAGCTCGGTATAGAACGCGCGCCCGCCGTCGTAGAGGTGCCACCAGGCCATCGGATGGTTGCCGCCCATATTGGTGTCGCCCGCCTTGTAGCTGGTCTCATCGATCTTCAGCAGCACGTGCACGTCCTTGGGCTGCTCCTTGAAGGCGTACCACTCGTCCTTGCGCTCCCACACCTCGGGCAGGTGGGCGGTAGCCTGGAAGGTGCGATCGACGACCTGGATGCCGGCGGTCTGCTGGGCGGGGTGGCCGCGGAAGTAGGCGCCCACCAGGCCGCCGTACCACGGCCAATCGTAGTTGCTGTCGCTGGCGGCATGGATGCCGACCCAGCCGTGGCCGGCCTTGTACCAGGCCATGAACGCCTCCTTCTGTTCGGGAGTGAAGTTCTTGTTGCCGGTGGTGCTGAGGAAGACGATGACCTGGAAGGGTTTGAGCCCATCGGCGGTGAAGAGGTCAGCGTCCTCGCTGGCGGTGACGGCGAAGCCGTTGTCCTCGCCGACCTTTTTGAGCGCCTCGGCGCCGACCGGGATGGAGTCGTGGCGGAAGCCGGTGGTCTTGGAGAAGACCAGGACCGAGAACGTTGAGTCGCCGGCGCTGGCCGGGGCGCCCAGCAGGAGCAGCCCGGCGAGGGCCACGGCGGCGGCCCAGGGGGCTTGGTTGATGGAGCTGGCGATCATGGGGCGTCCTCCAAGGGGGTGCAGGGAAGCGCTACCATAGTGGCCGCGGATCTAAGGCCAGGAGCAAGCGCCACCCGCCTTGGCCTCTGCCCAGGGCACCCCGAGGCGCACCCAGGTGGCGAAGTCGGCGATCTGCGCAGCGCTGAGCGTGGCATCCGGAGGCATGTGCAGGTCGCCATCCTCAGTGCCGATGGCGTCGATCAGGCGGCTGGTCTCCGGATGCCCCGGATTGACGTCGACGATATGCCCCCCCTGCAGGACCGCGTCCCGGGAATCCAGGCGCAGTCCATTGCGCTGCTTGTGTTGACCATGGCAACGCCAGCACTGATCGGCCAGGACCGGGCGGATGCGCTGGTTGAAGAAGTCCTCCGCGGTCACGCCGTCGGGAAGACGCGGCTCGCCCTCCAGGGCGGGGCAGCTGGATGCGAACACGAACAGGAGGAGGCAGGCTGGGAAGGGGCGCATGGCGAGCGATCGCGGCGATCACGCGGTGACGACGGGATGCTCGACCGGGACGAATGACGCCTGGTCCACCCGGGCGTCGACATGCCGATACCCCAAGCCCTTGTAGGGGGCGGCGGGATCCCACGGCACCGGCGCCTTCTTCGGCACCGAGCCGGGAGCTGGCAGGGCGAACATCAGCGAGAGCGCGGAATGGTGCTGGATGTGCCCGGTGGTGTGGTGGTGCTCCTGGTGGATATGACCATAGAAGACCGTGACGTTGGCGAAGGGCATGAGCGCATCGATGACGCTCTGGCCATCGCGGGTGTTCCAATCCCACTGCTGGTAGACGTCGAACAGCGGACGATGGGTGAAGACCACGATCCTGGCATTGGGCTTCTGCTTGGCGAGGTCGGCCTTCAGCCATTCGAGCTGCTCCGCCCCGACTATCGCCGCCGGATCGGAGACATTGTCGAGTACGATGAAATGCACGCCGTGGACATCGAAGGTGTAGTGCATGGGGCCGAAGAACTGTTGATAGATGGCGCCCCGGTCCAGCGACGCATCATGCTCTCCGGGCATGAAATACACGTGTTTGACCTTCAGCTTGCCCGCCGCTTCCTGGAACGCCGTGAGGCGCTGCTTGCGTATGGCATCATCTTCGACGAGATGGGTGAGATCGCCGGTGAAGATCACGAATTCCGGCTTGATAGCCAGGGCATTGACCGCTGCAATGGCCTTGGCCAGGGTCCCTTCAGCATCGGGATTGACCTTGGGGCCGGCGAAGCCGAGGTGGACATCGGAGAGCTGGACGAAGGAGAAGGCGTCCACTACCGGATGGTCGTCATCATCGGCGTTCAGGGTTCCCGCCGGCAGGCCGGACACCAGGACGATGCCGCCCAGCCCGGACAGGCCGAGGCGCAAGAGGGTGCGGCGATTGATGGCGGTGGAGGACATGAGAGCTCCTGGTCAGGGGTCGACGATGGCGACGGTGGCGATGGAGGTGGGCTGCCACCTGATAGACTCGCGTGCTCGGGAATTTATTCCCATCTCATGCACGGTGGCGCCGGGATCCCACCCGCTCCCGGGTGCTGCCTCCTAGTCGCTCCTAGTCGGGAATGCTGTCGCCGTCGACCGCAGCGCCCGGCGGACGGGGCCGCTCGCGCTGGCCGTGGTGGCAGAAGACGGCGATCTGCCAGCAGAGCACGCAAGGTCTCCGCATGCGCACCCCAACCGCGCCGATGCGGAAGGGCATTCCGGGCGGCGTCCGCTCAGGGCAGGATCAATGCGCTGATAATGTCGCTGTCCCAGCTGCGGTCATGCCGCCGGCGGGCGCCGGACGACACCGAAGACCTCATGGACATTCGCCGCACCGATGGTGCAGCGCAGGACGAATGCCAGGGTCGCCATGTTGCCAAGCAGCAGCAGACCGAGCCACCACAGCGGCAGCAGGCCGCGCTTCGGCTCGCGCATGGCGATCCACACCGCGATCACCAGCACGCCGCTGGAGAGGTCCATCAGGGTCACCGCACCCCAGGGCTGCCTGGCCACAGCGATCAGCGCCTGCCACAGCCCTTCCTGCCCCTGGGCCCAGCAGGAACCGGCGATCAGCGTTGCCAGCAGCGCCGCGGCGGATGCGCGCAGGACCATCACGGCGTTCATACCGCCCCGCGCGGACTAAAGAGGTAGTGACCGACGAACCACTCATTCCCGCCGCGGAAGCTCCACAGCTCGGCGCAGGCCATGAAGAAGATCCGCCAGCGGTTGACTTGCAGTGCCGCCTCGGCGGGGTTCAGGCCATCCGCCGCGAGGGCCGCCATGGCGGCGGGCCGGTGGCGGTCGAGGTTGGACAGCCAATGCTCGGCGGTGAGGCCGTAGTGCCGGCCATTCACCCGCCAGTGCTCCGCCAGCGCGAGATGGTCCTGGTAGTAGAGGAAGAGCTGGTCGGCGGGCATCATGCCGCCGCCGAAGAAATGCCGCGTCATCCAGTCGTCGTCGCCGCCATCGGAGAACAGGTAGGCGGCGGTGCGATGGACGAAGACATGGACGAACAGCCGTCCGTCGGGCTTCAGCCAACCGGCGATGCGGCGGAACAGCTCGGCATGGTTGCGCATATGCTCGAAGCATTCCACCGAGACCACGCGGTCGAAGCGCTCGGCGCGGGCAAAGTCGCGCAGGTCGGCGGTGATAACCTGCAGGTTGGCGAGAGCGCGTTCCGCCGCCCGCGCCTCGATGAAGGCCTTCTGCGAATGCGAGTTCGAGACTGCGGTGATGCGGGAATGCGGGTAGCGCTCCGCCATCCACAGGCAAAGCGAGCCCCAGCCGCAGCCGAGTTCGAGGACGTCCTGCCCGTCGGCGATCCCGGCGCGGGTGCAGGTCAGCGCCAGCATCGCCTCCTCGGCCTTGGCCAGGGATTCCCCGCCCGTGCGATACCAGCAGGAGCTGTACTTCAGCCGTGGCCCGAGCGCGGCCTGGTAGAAGCCGGCTGGCACTTCGTAGTGCTGGTCGTTGGCATCGGCGGTGCCCACCGCCAACGGCGAGGACCGCCACTCGGCGAGGCGCGCGCGCAGGAGGTCGGATTCGGCTTCCACGTCGTAGGTGCGCTCGTCGCGCAGCCGCCGGCGTAGCAGACGGCGGATGCCGAGTCGGACCAGGGCATCCGGCAGCCAGCCGCGTTCGGCCAGACCGATGGCGCCGGGGCTGGCGCGACCGCGCCTGGCGGCGGTAGGCACGGTGAGCGAGGTGTCGATGGCGGTGGTCATGGACGCTCCTTGGTCGGGAACCAGGGGATGAAGGGCGAGGTGGCGCGCTGGTAGGAGCGGTAATCGTCACCGCGGCTGGCCAGGGCACGCTTCTCGGTATAGGGGATGCCGGTGACACCCAGCAGCAGGACCAGCAGCAGCAACGCAGTGGCCAGTGCCAGCCACCACTGCGGGCCACCCCAGGCGATGAGGATGTAGCTGCACCACAGCAGCCACTCGCCGAAGTAGTTCGGGTGGCGCGAGTATCGCCACAGTCCCCCGCGGCAGGTCCGACCTTGGTTGGCCGGGTCGGCGCGCCAGCGCGCGAGCTGCCGATCGGCGCTGGAGACCAGCGCGAGCGCCGCCAGCCACAACGCCAAGCCGGCGAGGTCGGTCGCGCCGCCGAAGTGGCGGGGATCCGCCGCGATGGCGAGGAAAGGGCAGGCGAAGGCGACGGCGAATCCGGCTTGGAGCTGGAAGAAGAGGAAGAAATTCCGCTGTGCATGCGCGCCCCATGAGGCCCGCAGCATCGCGTAGCGACCATCCTCCGGCTTGCCGATGACGCGGTCGCGCAGCAGGTGGGTGGTCAGGCGCAGCGACCAGCAGGTGCCGAGCGTCCCTGCCACCAGCCGGCGCAGCTGGTTGCCGTCGCCGAGCAGTGCGAGCGCGATGGCGGCGCCGCCGATGGCGGCCGCCCAGCCGGCATCCACCAGGCTGGCGTCCTGGCGCATGCGCTGCACCTGCCACAATGCGGCCATCAGCACCGACGACGCGAGAGCGATCCAGGCGAGATCAGGCATGGGGCACCTGCTGGAAGCGCACGTGCAGGAGGAGCGGTACCATCGCCACCGCCCAGCACATACCGATCGCCAGGAGGGCGATCATGGTTCCGTGCGGGAAGGCCAAGGCGCCGAGGCGAGCTCCGGCCAGGTACGCGAGCGGTCCGCCCAGCGCCCCGAACACCATCCCCAGCCGCCAGCGCGGCACCAGCCAGGTGAGGCTGGCGGTGAGCATGGTGGCGAAATTGAGCCACAGCGCGGTCAGCCATGGCGGCGGAACGCGCCCGTCGGCGGCGCCGCCGGTCCACGAGCACGCACCGCTGAACCCGAGAGCCGCATCGCAGGCGAAGCCGAGCACTCCTGCCACGACGAGCCGTGAACATTCGCGCGCTGGATGCTCGCTGGTCAGGAGGTGCACCGCCACCACCATCCCGACCGCGGCCGCACCTGGCCACCACAGGCCGCGGGCACCGGCGCATACGGCCACCAGCCATGCCGCCTGGTTGGCGAGCAGGTTGACCAGCGCGTAGCCGGGGATGCGCAGGGCCGGCATCTCAGGTCCGCTCGCCTGGGCTGGCATGGCTGGCAGGCCGCCAGCCCGACTTGGCGATGAGCAGCTGCATGCAGCCGATGGCACGTTCGCTGAAGCCGCCTTCGCAGTAGGCCAGGTAGAAGTCCCACAGGCGGATGAAGTCATCGTTGAATCCCAGCAACCGCACCTCGGCGAGCCGGGCGTGGAAGGCCCCGCGCCAGCGCGCCAGGGTGCGGGCGTAGTGGGGCGTGATGTCCTCGACGCCGATCACATCGAGGTCGCTGGCGCGCCCCATCGCCCCGGTCAGCGCACCGAGCGAGGGGATGCAGCAGCCCGGGAAGATGTAGCGCTGGATGAAATCGACCTCCTTCAGGGCGGGCGCGAACAGCCGTTCGGAGATGGTGATCGCCTGCATGACCATCAGCCCGTCGCGCTTGAGCAGCTGCGCGCAGGCGGCGAAGAAGCCGGGGTAATAGCGGTGGCCGACCGCCTCGATCATCTCGACCGACACCAGCTTGTCGTAGCTGCCGCGCAGATCGCGGTAGTCCTTCAGCACCACCTCGATGCGCGATTCCAGCCCGGCCGCGCGTACCCGCGCGCTGGCGATCTCGTACTGCTTCTGCGAGATGGTAGCGGTGGTGACGCGGCAGCCATAGGTCCGCGCCGCATGGATGGCGAGCGCGCCCCAGCCGGTGCCGATCTCCAGGAGATGATCGTCGAAGCGCAAGGCCAGGGCGCGGCACAGGCGGTCGATCTTGCGCTCCTGGGCCACCTCCAGCGCCTCGTCCGGACTGGCGAACACCGCCGACGAGTAGGTCATGGAGGGATCGAGCCAGAGCGCGAAGAAATCGTTCCCCAGGTCGTAGTGCGCGGCGATGTTGGCGCGGCTGCCGGCACGGGTGTTGCGCCGCGTCCAGTGCCAGGCGCTGCGCAGCGGCGCCAGCAGGCGCGCCAGGCCGCCTTCGAGAGCGACCATCGCCTCACGGTTGCGCACCAGCAGGCGCACCAGCGCGACCAGATCGTCGCATGACCACATCCCGGCGGCGTAGGATGCGCCGGCGCCCACCGTGCCATCCGCAGCGACTTCGATCCAGGTGGCGGGATCATGGATGGTCAGGCGCAC
>JAYVMM010000248.1:0-6459 GCA_043758975.1 Planctomycetota bacterium
GGCAGGTCTCGAAGCCGTTGAGCTCGGGCATGCGGATGTCGAGCATGATGAGGTCAGGGCAGCGCGCCTTGACCGAGCGCAGCGCCATCGCACCGCTGGAGGCGACGCGCACGTTCAGGCCGTGGGCGCGCAGCAGGTCGCTGAGCACGCGCAGGTTCTCGGGCGTGTCGTCGACCAGCAGGACCTCGCCGGCGATGGTCATGCGCCTACCGCCCGCACAGCGACGCTGCTTCGCGGTGGGCTGGCGCAATGGCTAGCGGAAGTGCTGGGATGGTGGGCGGGGAGCAAGTTCATGGTGGAAGCGCGCGGAGGCTCCGGGGTAGAGTCTAACCCCAATAAGTGGGGCGTGTAAAGACCCACGCCAGCGCACACGTCACCGCCAGCTGCGCCACTGTCGCCACCCGGGGGACCGCATCCCACCGACCGAAACCAGGACCATTTTGAAACGTTTCAATCCGCATGACCTTTTTACCCAGCGCCCTCATCTCACCGGCCATCCCTGGCCGGGCCAGGATCCGATTCTGGCCCCTGTGTATCACCAAGTCGTTTTACATCATGGAGATACCGGCAGCATCATGGTCCAGCCCGCGACCATGGCTGGGAGCGGACCGGCTCCCGGCGGAATGAAGCCTTTCAGCCCCGGTCGTTCCCAACCCCCTGACTCGGAACGGGCAGAGCCCCCCTCCTTCCCGGTCGGCGCTCAGCCTGCCAGCCACCCCGCTCGCGGAGTCATCATGCTCGCCCTCCAGACTCGGCATCCGGCCACCCCCCGCCGTGCCCACACCGCCGGAGCCCTCGCCCTGCTGCTCGCGAGCGCGCACGCGCTTCTAGGCCAGGACTACTACGTCGACCCGCAGAACGGCGCCGATGGTCACGCCGGCACCAGTTCTGCCGCCGCCTTCGCCACCCTGGCCAAGGCGGCGAGCGTCGCCGGCGCCCCCGACCACATCCTGCTCGCCTGCGGCAGCACCTGCCGCGCCGGCAGCCTCACCGTCAACGGTGCCGCGGTCGCCGCCTACGGCAGCGGCGTCCCACCGATGATCACCGCCGCTGCGGTGGTCGGCAGCTGGTCGTCCTGGTCCACCAATCCCGCGGTGCTCACCGCGCATGTCACCGGTCCTGTGCTCGCGCTCTACGCCCGCGGCGTGCTGCAGACCCTGGCGCGCTACCCCAACCGCGACGCCAGCGACCCCTACCTGCACAACAGCAACAGCAGCAACGCAGCCCAGCTCGCCGACGCCGCCCTCTCCGGCGACTCCGGACAATGGGCAGGCGCGCAGGTGCGTTGGCGGCGCTGGAGCTGGTGGTGGGAGACGCGCGCCATCACCGCCGACAACGGCGCCGGAACGCTGTCCCTCGATCCCAGCAGCGAGCAGGTCTCCAGCGGCGCCGGCGCCCTGGTAGCCGCCAACTCCTGCTTCTACATCGACAACTCGCTCAATGCCTTGGATGAGCCCGGCGAATGGTTCTTCGACGGCACCAGCTCGACGCTCTACTACTGGCCAGCACCCGGGACCAACCCCACCGCCGGCGACGTCGAGGTCGTCACCTCCACGGTCGGCATCACCGCCGGCGGTGGCGCCTCGTTCACCGGCATCGCCTTCCGCGGCTTCGCCGGCAGCGCGCTCACCCTCTCGCAGAACTCCACCGTCAGCGGCTGCTCCTTCCGCCAGATCGAGGGCATCGGCCTCTCAGTCGGCTACAACGCCGGCGGCTCGCAGGTCACCGGTTGCACCTTCGCCGACATCCGTAATTCCGCCATCAGCATCAACCAGAACGCCGCATCGACCGGCACCGTGATCTCCGGCAACACCATGGCCTCGATCGGCATGGTCCCCGGCTATGGTGGCAGCGGCGCCTACCATTCCAACGGCATCGTGATCACCACCGGCGCCGGGGTGATGATCAGCGGCAACCGCATGTCGGACATCGGCGCCGTCGGCGTGCTGCTCGGCACCGGCTGCAGCGGCAACCACGTGCGCGACAACGTGCTGGTGCGCTGCATGGAGCAGCTCAACGACGGATCCGCGATCTACGCCGATTGCGGGGCGTGCGATATCCAGAACAACATCATCGTCAGCACCATCGGCAACCTCAGCACCTCGCAGCCGTGGACTCCCCTCGGGCATGGCATATGGCTCGACACCGTGTCGCCCCCCGCCGGCACCAGCGGCTGGAGCGGGCATACCATCTCCGGCAACATCGTGCTGGGCTCCGGCGCGAACGGCCTGTGGATGCCGCACCAGTTCAACAGCACCATCAGCAACAACATCCTGCTTGGCAACCAGCTCAGCGCCCTGCACATCGACAACGCCGGCGACGCTGCCAATCTGTCCCAAGGCCAGACCATCACCGGCAACACCCTGGCGGCGGTGAGCGAGCAGCGCTACCCGGCGCAGACCCTGCCCAACCTCATCAGCTGGGCGGTCACCGGCCCCGCCCACTGCCTGGGCTTCGACGATACCGTCAATGGGACCGCGGTGAACTACGGCTCCATGAGCGGCACCGTGCTGATCTGGCCCACCGGCGCGGCGCTGGCCAAGGCGGTGGCCTACACCACTGCCAGCAGCGGCGGACCGACCACCAATCTCATGAGCGTCGCCGCCTGGCAAAGCGGGCGGGGGTGGAGCGATCCCGCGCCCACCGCCTGGAACCGCGACGCCGTGGTGGTGGTCAACGACACCGCCAGCAGCGCCACCGTCACCGTGCCAGCGGGGAGCTGGATCGGCACCGATGGCGCCGCGCTGGGCGCGAGCGTGACCCTCGCCGCCAACACCGGCAAGGTGCTGCTCGCCGGCGCCGGCGTCAGCGCCGCCGCAGTGCCGCTGTGCACCACCGCATCGGGCGCCGACTACCGCACCGCCGACCCTTTCGCCGTCGGTGCCGGCACGGTGAGCTTCGCGGGCGCCAGCCCGGGTGCGGGCGGCAGCGCCGCGACCATGGGCGCGGGCGGCGGATCCTCCGGGCATTGCGGCCCCGGCCTCGGGGCGAGCGCCCTCCTGCTTGGCGCGGCCAGCCTGCTGCGCAGGCGGCGCGCGCTCTTGCAGGGCGCCTGATGTGATGCGCCCTTTGGCGTACAAATGCGGTTAGTGACGAGTATTTGCAACTCACCCGTCTGCCATTTAACCATCGCCTACGAGCCAGGCGCATAGTGATTGGCGATGGATGCTCGGTAAAATAGAGGTGTGCACGAATTTTACCGCAAGTCCGCATTCCTCGATGAACTCTACGTCAAGCGTCCAGACATCCGAGAGACCATTCGTCAAGGCGAGGAAGTGGTTGCTCGACGAATGCTGGAATTGGAGGGTTTTTCGAAGAATAAGTCGCCAATCGGAGACAGCAGGGCCACTCATGCGCCCCCCAAGCAGCTATCCGCGCCGCGGCAAAAGCCGCGAATTCGCCGCACTCGCTCAGAGAAGAAAAGCGGCGGTCAACGTGGTCATGCCGGCCATCGCCTAGAACCAGTAGACAAGCCTGATGTCGTCGTTGATCACGCGGTAGATTCCTGTCAATGCGGAGCGGACCTCCGCAAGGTGGTGGCGAGGGGGCCAAGGAATTGGGCATCTTGGGGACGGTGCGCGAAGCGATGCATGACAGGCCTGCGCGCAGGGAGCGGACCTGGCCGGCAGGCCCGGACGCGGCCAACGGCGGGGCGGGGCGGGGCCGCGCGGTCGGGACGGCGATCCGGTTGTGGAATGGCGTGGCGGCCACGATGATGAACAGTGGGGGAGAGAGCACTCGACAGCTCGTCCTGCTCCGCTAGCGTCTCGGCCAGATCCGCAGCCCTGGAAGGCCGATGACCATGCCCCCCATAACTCATATCTTCGTCCTCATGCTGGAGAACCGCTCCTACGACCACCTCTTCGGCAGGCTCGCGCTCTCCGCCCCCCACGCCGGCATCGATCCCGAGGCCTGGATCACCGATCCGCTGCTGGGCGGCGACCCGGCAGCGCCCTACAAGCTGACCCCGCAATGGACCCCCCCCTTCCAGATCAGCCCTGATCCGCCGCACGAATACCAGAATGTCGTCGAGCAGCTGTGCGGCCCGGGCCGGGACATCCACGATGGCGTGCCCAACTCCGTCACCCAAATGGGATTCCCGGACAGTTACCGCCAGTACCTCGTCACCTACGCGGCCAAGAACAAGCTGAACTGGAGCACGGCCGATCTGCGCGCGCGCATGAACAACATCTTCTCCTCCTTCCCGCCCGAGCAGATCCCGGTGCTCAGCGCCCTCGCCGCCCAGTACGTGGTGTGCGACAACTGGTTCTCCTCCCTGCCGGGACCGACCTGGCCCAACCGCTACTTCGTCCACGCCGCATCCTCCGGCGGCCTCTACTCGAGCCCGAGCAGCCTCGATGCCGGCCTGGCCTCGACCGTCGATGGCCTCTCCTTCCCCGGCAACACCATCTTCGACTCCCTCTCCGACAGCCATGTCCCCTGGCGCGTCTATTTCGGCGACCTGCCGCAGGTGCTCTCGATGAAAGGCATGAACGTCAGCATGCTCGTCGACGGCCGGCTCAAGAAGCTGAACGCCGATCAGTCCAACTTCGCCGCCGATCTGCAGGATCCGCGCTACCCATTCACCTACACCTTCATCGAACCCGCCTACGACGTGTCGGGCGGCTATGCGCACGGCAACTCCATGCACCCCGAGGGCGACATCCGCGCCGGCGAGCAGCTCGTGCTCAAGATTTACAATGCGCTCAGGAGCTCGCCGCTGTGGCAGACCAGCATGCTGGTCATCCTCTTCGATGAACATGGCGGATTCTGCGACCATGTGATCCCCCCGGCACCGGCATGGGTCCACCCCGAGGACGTGCAGCCGAACTTGAAGCTCAATACCCCGCCGAGCCCGACGGGGGGCGGGAATCCCGCCGCCCTGCCCTTCGACTGGTCGACCCTCGGCTTCCGCGTACCCGCCCTGGTGATCAGCCCATGGCTCGCGCCCGGGGTCTGCCATACCCTCTTCGACCACTCCTCGATCCCCGCCACCGTCGAGGCCCTGACCGGCATGGGCCCGATGACCGATCGCGACAAGGACGCGCAGGACAATGCCCGCCACCTCCTGGCGCTGCCCTTCACCGACTCGCCGCGCACCGACTGCCCGGTGCTCCCCGACGATCTAGCCCTGGCGGTGCCGCCCAAGCTGAACGTCGCTGCCGCCGTCCCCGACGATGCCCTGATGGCGGCGGAGGGGACGCTGTCGTCGTTCGTCCATCTTTCCACGCGCATCGAAGCGCAGGCGGTCGATGCCTCCCAGCTCGCTGCCAGCCAGGCCAGGGCCGCGGCGATCACCACCGTCGGCGATGCCAAGGCCTACATCGGCAGGCTGACGGGCCTGGTGGATGCGCTGCACCGGCAGTCCCAGCCGACACCCTGAAGGAACCACCATGTTCGATTCCGATCTCGTCGACATTGTCATCAGCCTGGTCTCCGTCTACCTCCTCCTCAGCCTGTTCTGCTCGACCATCGTCGAGATGCTGGAGTCGCGCATGCGCTTCCGGGCCATCGGGCTCGAGGAAGGCCTGCGCGACCTGCTCGATGCGGAGCGCAGGCCCAAAGGGCATCCGGATGCGGGCAGATCCGACCTCATCGTCCAGCTCTACCAGCACCAGCTCATCGATTCCCTCTACCGCGGGACCTATTCCCCGGCGCAGCCCAGTGCGGGCAGGTTCATGGATGGCATGCTCGCCTGGCTCCGGCTGGTGCCTTTCATCGGCGACCTGGAGCTCTCCTGGGCCAGGGTCAAGGCGATGCCCTCGTACATCGGACGGGAGGTCTTCACCTTCGCCCTGCTCGACATCATGGATGATGCGCCGTTCACCCTCGGCCCGCCGCCGCCGGCAAGGGCGGCCCGGTCGCCGACCATCGCCGCGCTGCTGGCGTCGTCGTCAGGGGTGGCATCGGCGGTGAATCTGCGCAGCCGCATCGCCAGATCGCCCTGCTACAATGAGCATGTGAAGACCATCCTCACCCTGCACCTCGATGCCAGCGGCACCGACATGAAGCTGTTCCAGTCCAAGGTCGGGGCCTGGTACAACGAGGGCATGGATCGCGTATCGGGGTGGTACAAGCGCAAGACGCAATTCATGCTGCTGCTGGTCGGCATGGCGGTCGCGCTCGGGCTCAACGCCGATTCAATCGCCATCACGCAGCAGATCGCCACCACCAAGCCCCTGCGCGATGCCCTGGTCCAGGGCGCGCTCATCCGCGTGCGCCAGCCCGCACCGCACCAAGCCGCATCTGACGCCACCGCGCCGGCGACGGGCGGCAGCGCGGCAAGCCCGGCGAACTCCTCGGCACCCACCCTGGCGGAGGCGACGTCCGCCTACGACGATATCGGCAAGACCTCGCTCAAGCTGGGCTGGAGCGGCGTGGATATGCAGACCTCGATCTCCGGCTGGCTGTGCCGCGCCTGCGGCTGGGTCTTCACCGCCATCGCGATCTCGCTCGGCG
>JAYVMM010000249.1:0-2193 GCA_043758975.1 Planctomycetota bacterium
GGTCAGTGGGGCGTACCTGGCTGGCTGAGCTCCGACAGCCGCGGGCCTCAAGCCAGGCCTCAGGCGGACTCATGCTCGGGCGTCAGGACGGTGCTTCCGGCTGGGCGCTGGCGCAGCGCCTGCGCGAGCGCGCGCTCGCGCTGGTGCGCGCTCAGCTCGACCAAGCCGATCGCGAGTCGATCGCCAACAAAGACGCCCTGCGCCACCTCATCGCCCAGGCCGGCATGGAGGCGCTGCCGGCCTTAGCTGCGCAGATCCCCGAGGTGCTCAGCCTGGTGCGCGACAAGATCCGCCTCATCCCGCCGGCGGCCAACGGCCTGCTCGCCCGGCGCTACGCCGACAACCTGACGCTGGAGGAGATCGCGCGCCAGCAGGGGCGCATGCCGGAGGAGGTCGCCGCCGCGCTGGCGATGGCGCGCAGCGCGGTCGACTGGCTGCCCGGCGGCATGATGATGGTCGATCCCGGCGACAGCTTCTTCCCGGTGCGGATCGAGGAATGCATCGCCGGAGAGCTCGCCTACGATGCCCGCCTCGCGCTCACCGAGAGCCTGCTCGGCGATTTGACGCGTGCCGCCGGCTTCGTGCGCCAGCTCCGCCTCGACCTCGTGCTCGCGGCCTATTCGCAGCCGCCGCCGGCGGAGCGCCCCGCGTCCGCCGCCGCGGCGGCGCCGCTGCGCTCCAGTGCCCGCCTGCCGATCGCCGCCAACAGCGGCCTGCACCAGGTGCGTGATGGCGTGCGCCATGGCTCATCCGCCGCGCGCGCGACCAAGGCCGGCGCTCCCGCGCCGGACGCTGGCGGCGGCGGGCGGCTGTGGTTCGTGCTCGGCGGAGCACTGGTGGTGGTGGCGGTGGCCGTCGGCGCCATCGCCTTGTCGCGCCCGGCACCGGCACCGCCACTGGCGCAACGCCCGGCGCCGGTGGCGGTGGTCAGCGAGCCGAGCGCAGCGGGCACGCACCCCGACAGCCATGGCGAGCCGCCGCCGCCGAGCGCCGGCGCCGACAGCGTGCGCATCGAGGCCGGCCTCGCCATCGTGCGGCGCTCCGGGGTGCGCTTCCGCCTGCAGCCGCCGTCGCTGATCCATGCCGGCGAAGGCATCGAGACCGAGTCCGACAAGGGGCCATTGGTGCTCAGCCTGCGCGGCGGACGCACCCTCACCATCAGCGTCAATGCCCTGACCAGCGCGCTTTCGGTAGGCGGGTCGGAGCGCGACGCCATCACCCTCGAACGCGGACAGGCGCGCGTCGAGGTGCCGGCGGGCGGGCGGGCGCTGGTGGTGCGCGCGGGCAAGGCCAGCGTCAGCGGCGATGGCGCCGCCAGTCCCGAGGGCGCCGCCTTCGCGGTGACCACCGTCGACGGCGGCATGCGCCTGGAGGTGGCGCGCGGGGTGGTAGCGCTCGATGGCGTGGCACGCAGCCCGGGCTGGATCTTCCCCGGTCAGCTCGCGCTGCTGAGTGCCGGCGGCGAAGTGGCGGTGCAGAGCCTCGGCACCTTTGTCGCCGGCATCAGCCTCGCCGGCCCCGGGCTCGAGCTCGAAGGCCACCGCTGGAAGAGCCTGCGCCACGCCCAGGCCGACGGCCTGAACGTGGCGAGCGGGGCGACCGCTGCCGGGGCCGCCAACGCCGCCGGCGATCCCACCCTGCGGCAGCTGCTCGAGCACGCGCTTGGCGGCGAGGTGCACCTCAACCAGGCGCTGCCCAACGGCACCTACGATGTGGTCGCCTGGCTGGTCGGCGCGCCGCTCGTCGATGCCGGCACCTTGGTAGTCGCCGGCGACCTGCTGCGCAAGCGCGAGCCCGAGCTGCTCGGCGCCGGCGGCTGGTGCCGGACCTGGCCGCGGCGCTGCCGCGTCGAACACGGCAACCTCGAGCTCGAGCTGCACGGCGGCGCGCTCAGTGGGCTGGCGATCTACGCCAGCAGCGTGGCGGCGCCGTTGCCGCCGAGCGCCTTCCTCGACCAGCCCGCCAGCGACCTCAGCGTCAGCGCGCCCGGCACCCTCACCCTCGCCGCCGCCGCCTACGCCCCGGGCGCAGGCATCCGCAGCATCGAATTCCTGGTCGACGCCCAGAAGGTCGGCGAGGCTACCGCCCCGCCCTACTCCCTGACGTGGTCATATGCGGAGGCGGGTCGGCACCGCATCGCGGTGCAGGCGGTGGCGGACAACGGGCAGACTGCGCCCTCGCCCAGCGTCACCG
>JAYVMM010000250.1:0-2036 GCA_043758975.1 Planctomycetota bacterium
GTCCATGAGGAGGCTCGTTGCGCCATCAGTCACTACAGACACCCGCTTCGTACTCAGGTCAGCAATCGCTCGCATGCCGCGGTGCTCCGCCGCAAACCATCCGCTGATGGCCCATCGCGAGGCTTCCCTGGGGGATTCCTCCTCGCTTTTGCGTGCCAGCCAATCCAAGGCGGCACCGGGGGTTCCTGGTGGTGGTGCGTTGAACACCGGGGCGACGCACATGGTCGAGGAGCGCCGAGACGACAATCGCCCATAGTTGATCCACGCTTGGATGGCTACTTCGGGCTGGACACACCGAATCGGCCACCCGCGGTCCCAGGCAATCCAGCCCTTCTGCGACATGGCCTGAAGCGCGCGCGTCACGGTCGCCACGCTGCACGCGTGGGCCATTGCCAGCTCGGTCGCCGAGGTCCAAGTCCGGCTCGGACCGCCCCAGAGCTTCTCCGGGTACTTCAAGCCACCATAGATGATCGCCTTGAGGAACCACAGCGACGCGGGCGTGAAGACATTGCGCAGTCCCGCATCGCGAGGACCGGGCTGATTATTGTCGGTGGGGTTCCCGAACCACCGATCTGGAATCCCGAAGGCCGGCAAGTGCGCCCAGGAGCGTCCGCGAGCAGCCACGAGGATGAGATCCACCTCCGGCAGGTTCGCGCCTTTGAGCAGCGCGAGAACACCGACCGGAATATCGTCGGCGACGGTGTCGAGGACCAGCATGAGCCCAAGGGAGGGTATGGCATGGGGATTCGCGGCACGCGTGGCGGCGGCATGGACAATGGCGCTCTCGATGAGGAACCGCGAACTCACGCCGCAGTGGC
This sequence comes from Planctomycetota bacterium, assembly GCA_043758975.1. Classification (GTDB taxonomy): domain Bacteria; phylum Planctomycetota; class UBA11346; order UBA11346; family UBA11346; genus BOG-1363. Next base: position 819 of record JAYVMM010000250.1, read on the forward strand.
GCATGATCATCGAGGTAGCCGTGATGCCGGATTGCAGCCAGAGGCGGTTCTTGAACGCCTTGGTCATCCCGGGCTGGGATTCCGAGACGACCACGCCTAGGCCGTCGAGGAGCAGACCGCGCAGGCGCGCCACCAGTTCCGACGGGGGGGCAGCTCCATTCCCTGAGGACGTCGATACGGTTTTCCTTGTCAATGCAATTTTTACTAACGAGGTTATTTTGCCTCGACACATCATCGACACGCAGACTCTGCCATTCAACGGCTGAACGGGGGGAGCGGGAACGGAAGCGAGCGCGCCTGAGCGCGCGCCTCATGGTGCCGGCGGCCCCTGCTCATCGATGATTACCAGCTGCTCGTCTTGGTCCGCCGTCGCTTCCTCCACGTCCACGTCAGTGAGCGCACCGGCACCCTCCGGCAGGACGCCGATAGAGACCAGCGCCGCCCAGGCCTCGATCGCACGGCACCATGTGCGCAGCCGCTGTCGGTCGGCAGCGGCGAGCGGTGCGCGCGCGGTGCCGAGCACAAAGCGGTAGCGGCCCCCGTCTTCGCAGAGCTGGATCGCGCGGCTCGCGTCGCGTCCGCGGTCGACGTAGGGCGCGAGCGGGAATTCCTGACTCGCCACCGCCCCCCTGCCGGGCGCGAACACCGCCGCCACCAGCGCCTTGATCGCCGCCCCCGCCGCGGCCCCGCCAGTCACCGCCACGCCCACCCGCAGCTGGCACCCGTCGGTGAGGGGCAGCAGGCCGAAATCGTGAAACCACACGAGCGGCCGCAACCAATCGAGGCCGCCCAGCGCATCGGCGATGGGCGCGCAGCGCGCGAGGTGGAGGTCGCAGGCGTAGCGCGCACCAGGCTCGTGCAGAGCAAGCGGGCCCGCGCCGGGCGCCCCACCGGGCTGCCCAACCGGCATGGTCATGACGGCCCGCTTGGCGGGAATACCACCAGCAGGACCACCTGCGCGTCGCTGAGTCCAGTGGTGAGATCGGTGACGATTAGCGTCAAGCGCTGCAGCGTCCCGCCGCCCGCGTCGAGGGCCGGCACGGCGATGGTGAACTGGTTCCCGCTTGTGGGCGTCACGCTGGCGGCGGCGAGCACCGCCTGGTCCGACTGCACATGCACCGACAACGCGTCCCCGGCGGCGAGCGAGAGCGGATCGACGGTCAGGGCATAGGACCAAGGTGCGCCGCTGGCCCCCTGCTCGCGCGCGGGGGTGGAGGC
>JAYVMM010000251.1:0-3514 GCA_043758975.1 Planctomycetota bacterium
TGGGTGAAGGTGTACATGTCGGTGCTGCCCAGCGGGCTGCCATTGACGATCGCCCAGCTGAGCACGTTGTCGGGGTTGGTGCCCCAGGCGTCGCAGAGATGGGTGGCGTGCAGCGGGCTGGTGGCGGGCACGCAGGTGGCGCCGGTGGCAGTGACCAGCTTCAGCCCGGAGGGTGCGAAGAAGGGCTCAGCCTTGCTCAGGAACGGAGTGATGTAGAGGAAGTACCAGGGATCGCAGCGGAAGGCCAAGCTGTGCTGTTTATCGGTCTCGGTGGGGTCGTTCAGGTTGCCGAGGCGGGCGTAGGTGTCGAGGTAGGTCAAGACCGAGTGGGCGAGCTGCTCCATGTTGTTGAGGGTCTTGGCTTTCAGCGAGGCCTTGTGCAGTATGCTGATGGCGGGGATGAGCAGGGAGGCGAGGATGACGATGATGGCGATCACCACGATCAGCTCGATGAAGGTGAAGCCATGACGCCGGTGGGAGCGGGAGCGGTTCATCGGATCTCCTGCGGCGCGCTCAGGAAGCAGTTCTCAATCCGCCCGTTGACATTGCGGTGGCCCCACTTGGTACCCACCCAGGGCGGGTCGACGACGGAATTCTCGTTCCAGGAGCGCAGCTCGGGTTGGCCTATCGGGTCGGCGCCCTGGGGCTGCTGGCAGATCTGGTTGGCCTGCTTCCAGATCAGGTAGAGATTGCCGCCGTTCTGCGAGGTGGTGTAGTTGGCGTTGTTCCACACCGGACTCGGCTGCCAGGGCGTGACAATGGCACCGGGCGAAGCACCCGGTGGAGAGTCGATCCAATCGCTCATGGTGGACGAGGCCAGCTTGGCCGGGGTGATGTTGCGCACGATCGGGCCGGCGGCGGCGATGGCGTAGGTGAACGAGCGCGAGTACTGGTAGACCTGCAGCGCCTGGGTGGCGAAGGGGTTGGGGCCCTGGGGCCCGCCGATGCCCGGATACGTTTGCAGACCACTCGGGAAAGGCTGCACCTGGAACAGGCCGTAGGCGACGACGATGGGATTACCCCACTTGTCATTCCACGGCTCGCGGCCCTTGCGATCGGTGGTGTAGAGGTCGCTGGCATACTGGTAGGTCCCGGCGCCGGAGATGTCGACGAACTGGTCCCCGGCGACGTACTTGCCGACGCCGCTGGTGTCGGTGTAGGGATCGTCGGTGAGGATGTTGGCGAAGTGCAGCAGGTTGATGGTCTGGTAGGGGCAGAGATTGCGCAGCACGTGGTGCTCAGGCGGGATGATGGTGCCCAGCAGCGGCGGGTTCGAATTGGTCACCAGCACCATCGGCGATTTGCCCCACGGAAAGTTGAAGAGGTGGTCGTCGTAGTCGTTGGTGGGAGTCCCGGTCTGATACGGGCTGGGCGGCGGCACCGCGGTGAACCATTGCCCTTCGTTGAGCGGCGGCACCGCGGCGGCGTTGACCAGCGGAAAGGGGTCGGGGTTGGTGATGTTGGTGCCACCGGCGGTGTAGAAGCCGGAGGTGTCGAAGGTCACCACCCCTTCGTAGTGGGGCCAACCGGCCTGCGGCAGTTGGGGGGGATGCGGGGCATAGGGATCCTGGCAGATCACCTGGTGCTGCAGCACGTAGGTGGCCGAGCCCTCGGTGGTGCCGATCTGGGACATGCCGGCGGAGATCGCATCGATGCGCTGGAGGGTGACCAGCTTCTTGGCGTTGAAGGTGACCACGGGGATCAGCCACACGGTCAAGCTGGCGAGCAGGGCGATGATCGATATCACCACCATCAGCTCGATCAGGGTGAAGGCCACCCGGCGGCGGCTCCCCACGCCCATGCGCGTGTCCATGTTCATCATTGCTGCTCCTCGACCCGCTCGACCACGTTGTCCTTGCTGCCGTCCTTGTCGCCTCCGCTCGGCCCCATCTCGGGATCGGTGCTGTTGATGAGGTTGGTCGGCCCCGGCTGGAACTGGAACACCCCGTCCGCGCCGGCGCTCATCAGGCGGATGCCGCCTTGGGAGGAGATCGAGTAGAGGATCTCGACCCCCCAGGCATCGTAGATCGCCAGGCCGGGCAGGCGGTAGTGCAGCCATTTGCCGCCGCCGGGGGTGGTGACGATCCAGGTGCCGCCGCCAACATCGGTGTCGTTGACCGTGAGCACACCGCCTTGGAGCGATATGCAACCCGGCTTCCAGTTGGCGACCGCGTGGCCATCGGTGTAGCCCAGCACCAGGTCTGGGCTGCTGTCGGAGGACACCGTCTGGTAGTTGATGGGGTAGCGGAAGGCGTTGCTGGTGGAGGCGAGGCTGCTGCCGGCGCCGGCGCCGGAACCGGCGGAATTGGCGTAGGTGGTGGGATCGGCCATGTACAGCGCCTTCAACCCGGCGAGCTCGGTCTGCACGTTGCTCGAGCCGAAGACGTAGTCGATCGCCTGCTTGTTGGCCGAGGGATGGCCGAAGGTGGGATCGCCGTCCTGGACGTCGGTGGGGATGGTGTACTGGGGCAGCTGGGTGGTGGTGAGCGGCGAGTAGATCGCCGCGGACAGGGTGAGCTGGCCCTGCAGAGGCTTGGGCAGCAGGATGTACTTGGTGACGCGCTTCTGCAGGGCGCCGAGCACGCCGATATACTCGCGCTTGAGACCGTAGAGCAGGTAGGAGCGCTTATCGGCGTAGAGGTCGCTGGCCAGCATCAGCTGGTTGCCGGCGGCGCTGCCCCCCCCCGGCAGCTGGCTGGGGTCATTCAAGCCGGCGAGGGCGATCGAGCTGGTGTCGAGCTGAACGCCAGCGGGGGGCATGCTGGTGCCCGAGCCGGTGGGAGCGTTATAGCGCTGGTACTGGAAGCGCGGTGCGCGCGAACCGGCGAGCGGATGCTCGACCGGGCTGATCGAGCCGCCCCGGGCGGCGATGGTGAGCTCGATGCCCTTGCGTATCGCGCTGAGGATGGTCTGGGTCTTCTTCTTCTTGGCATCGCCGATCAGCGCGGTAGCGCCGACGATGGTCATGGTCGCGAGCACGGCGATGATCGAGATCACCACCAGGAGCTCGAGCATGGTGAAGGCCTGGCGGCGGCGGATGCTCATGGAAATGTCCAAGCGGGTGCGGGCGGCGCAGGCGGGGTCAGAAGAGGTCCTGGGCGTTGGCCAAGCCGATGCTGTAGATCGACAGCGCCACCACGTAGATCTGGTCGAGCGAGGTGACGCCGAAGACCGCCGGGGTGCCCGCGATCACCGCCGGGGCGCCGGTGGTGGGGTTGGCTGCAACCGCCGGGGTGCCGATGCTGGCGATCTGCGAGCAGTTGAGCGCGGTGGGCGCGGAGCTGTTGTTGATGACGAAGCCGGTACGGTACTGGTAGTACCAGCCGACTATGGAGTTGCGCGGCTGCAGTGAGTAGACGCCTTGGGAGCCCGGTCCGGGCGCGACCTGCACGCCGGTGAAGGGCATGACGTTGGCGTTGAAGACCTGCTTGCTGACGTATGATGTATTTGCGGCGGTCGAGCTCGCGGCCTGCAGCCCGAACGGGGCGCTGACCGAGCTGCTGTTGGGATTCAG
>JAYVMM010000252.1:0-3040 GCA_043758975.1 Planctomycetota bacterium
CTTCCAGCGCCGCCTCGAGACCTGGACCTTGCAGCTCGACCCCAGGAACCCGCCACTCGACATCGCGCTCCACCCCAAGGGCCTGCTCGTGCTGCTGAACAGCGGGCAGATCCTCCAGCTCAATGCCCGCGGCGTGGCGAGCGAGTCGTGGAAGGGGCTCACCGAGAGCGTGCTGGTCGAGCGCCCAGGCAACGCGCTCGCGCTCACCGTCGATGCGCAGGGCGAGGTCTACGTCGCCTACGGCGAGGGCCTGCTCGCGCGCTATAACGCCGACGGCGTGGTCAGCGGCGTGCGCGGCGCCGGGCTGTGGGGCTACAGCCGCTTCGCCGCCGACGGGCGCGGACGGCTGTACGCGCTCGACACCGACTACGGCTACATCTACCAGTACGACAGCGAGGGCTTCCGCGTCGCCCGCCTGGGCGGCTTGGCCAAGAGCGGCGGATCGCTGAAATCGCCGGTGGACCTCGCGGTGTGCCCTGACGGCACCGCGCTCTGCGTGCTCGACAGCGGCCAAAGCGGGGTGGTGCGCTTCAACCTCAAGGCCCCCGCCGACAAGCCGCTGCTGTTCGGCCAGCCGGGCAAGAACAACGGCCAGTTCCAGAATCCCAAGGCGCTAGCGATGGACGCCGCCGGGCGCACCTACGTGCTCGACTACAAACAGCACCGCGTCCAGGTGTTCGACGCCGGCGGCGCCTTCCTCTACCTCTTCGGCCATTACGACAGCGGCAAGCTCAAGGACGAGCTCTCCGAGCCGACCAGGCTGGCAGTCGATCCGCGCGGCACTGCCGCCTACGTCTATGACGAAGACACCTACGAGATCAAGAAATTCGCCCTCGACGCCCAGGCCAACAGCGCCAGCCATGTCAACAACAGCGGCGGCAAAGGCGACGGGCCCGGCCAGCTGCGCGATGTGAAGGCGATGGGCTGCGACCGCCTCGGCCTGCTCTACGTCATCGACAGCAGCCGCGGCGACCTCCAGCTGATGGACTTCCGCGGCAGCAATGCCATCGTCGCCCAGGTGCGCAAGGCCGCCGACCTGGGCGTGCGCAAGCTCGACAGCCTGGCCCTCGCCCCCGATGGCCAGATCTACCTCTTCTACGACGGCAGCGGGGTCGGCTGGCGCTGGTGACCGGGGTGCGGGAGGGCGCGCCGGACACACCCGTCGAGGCCCGGCCAAGCCGCCATGAACCCGCCCCGTCCAGCGTAGTGTAACCCTGCACGCCACCCCCCGCCGAGGACGCGATGCTCGACTTCCGCCCGCGCAAGGACAGCCCCCAGCAGCGCTTCAGCCTCGACCCCGTCGACCACGTGCGCGCGCGCGCGCCGATGAGCAAGCGGCGGGTCTGGCACTTGATCTCGCTGATGGTGGTGATGCTGGTCACCGGCGGCATGTTCTACAACTGGCTGAGCACGTTGCGCACCGCGATCACCCCCGGCACTGAACCGCTCAAGCGTGAGATAACCGCCCCGCCGATGCGCAAGCCCGCGCTCGACGGCCTGGGCGAGTTCCCAGCGCAGGCGCAGATCACCGCCGAGGCCGGCAATGCCGCCGAGAAGGGGGGCACGGCGCCGCTGTGGCTCGAGCAGCCCGACGCCTTCGCCCTGGCCTGGACCTTGGCGCGCCTGGCCGAGGACCGCGCCAGCCCGCCGCTGCCGCAGCGGGTCTCGGCCAGCGACCTGGTGCTCACCCATGTGCGGGTGGGCTCGTCGATCCTGATCTCGGGCAGCCTGGTGGACAGCCGCATCGTCAGTGCGCCGGGCGCCGACCCGGCGTGGTGCTGCCTGATCGTGCGCCTGGAGAACGACCAGTACGCCGAGCTGCTCGCGCCCACTCTCGGCAACGACTTCGCGGTCGGCACCGAGGTGCAGGCGGTCGGGCGCTATCTCGGGCCGGCGCGCATGCCGGCGGCTCCGCCCGAGCAGCCGGTGGTGGCGGCGACGCCGCCGGCGCCGGGTGCGTCTCATGCGCCCGCAGCGCCGGACGTAAGCAAGGTCACCCTGCCGCTGATCGCCGCGCGCGTGGTGAGCGCGGTCGAGGCGCAGAAGCCGGAGGAGAGCCCGTGGCGCATGATCGGCGCGTGGTCGCCGCCCGATGACCTCTACACCAACGTCGACGACGAGCTGCTCCTGCTCGAGACCCGGCCCTACTACTACACCCTCGGCCAGGTGCGGCTCGACCTCACCTCGCCGGACAGCAGCCTCCCGACCCAGAGCGCCAACCAGCGCGCCGAGGAGATCCACCGCCAGCCGATGAACTTCCGCGGCCAGCGCTACAGCGTGCATGGCCATGTGTTCAGCGCCTGGGAGGACCCGGCGGTGGCCAAGGACCAGCCCTTCGGTGTCGATCGCGTGGTGCGCATCATCCTGTGGAGCGAGGACTGGGGCCCTTTCGACCAGCGCGACTCCAAAGGCAGGGTCAGTACCCTCAACAAGCTGGTGCTGCGCGCCTTCGAGATCGCGGCGGTCAGCCACCAGCCGCTGCCGCAGCCGGGCGATATGATCACCGCCACCGGGCGCTTCCTGCGCCTGCGCGCGATGGAGGTCAAACCCGATCCGCGACGCGACGCCCAGCTGACCTACCGCCGCCAGAGCGACCGCGCCTACACCTTCATGTTCGTCACCAACGAGTACGCCATCCTGCCGCCGCCAGCGCAATACGATTGGACCCTGCTCTCGCTCATCACCATGGGTGCGGCGCTGGGCTTCGCGATCCTGATCCTGGTGATGACCAGGCGCGAATCGCGGCAGCAGGACATGGTTTTCGACAGCGTGCGCAAGCTGCGCTCCACCCGCAACAAGCTGCGCGGCCAGACCGCGCCGGCGGGCCCAGCCCCGGCGCCTGAGGCCGGCGCGGCGACCGCCGCCGTCACTCCGGCGTCGCCCTCACCCGCATCAACGCTCCCCGCATCACCACCGTCGGACGCGCCACCGCCGTTGGGCTGAGGCGCTCAGGCGCAGGTGCCGAATCACAGGACCAGCGCACACGAACTGCTGCAGCACCGTGCAGTTTGCATTAGCAATGGAACTAATGGAACTAATG
>JAYVMM010000253.1:0-3555 GCA_043758975.1 Planctomycetota bacterium
GCATGAGGCGCGCCCTCGCGCCGGGCGGGTCGGAGGTGCGCACGCACCGCGGGCGGCCCTGATGTGCGGTCTGGCCGGCCTAGCGAGCACGCGCGGCGGGGCGATCGACGGCGAGCTGCTGGCGCGCATGGGCGAAGCCATCCGCCACCGCGGCCCCGACGATCACGGCCAGTGGCTCGCCCCCGACCGCAGCGTCGGGTTGGCGCACCGGCGGCTGAGCATCATCGACCTCTCGCCTGCCGGCCATCAGCCGATGGCCGATCTCGCGGGCCGCGCGCAGCTGGTCTTCAACGGCGAGATCTACAACCATCTCGAGCTGCGCCGCGAGCTCGCAGCACGCGGCCACGCCTTCGCCTCGCACAGCGACACCGAGGTCATCCTCGCCGCCTACCTGGAATGGGGCGATGACTGCCTCGCCCGCCTGCACGGGATGTTCGCCTTCGCGCTCTACGATGTGGTCCGGCGCCGACTGCTGCTGGCGCGCGACCGCGCGGGCGAGAAGCCGCTGTTCTACCTCTGGCGCGAGGGCCGCCTCGCCTTCGCCTCGGAGCTCAAGTCGCTCATGGCCGACCCCGCCTGGCCGCGGCGCATGGACCGCGCGGCGATGGACAGCTACTTCGCCTATGGCTACGTGCCGGGGGCGCAGTGCATCCTCGCGGGGGCGGCCAAACTGCCGCCCGCCCACCGCCTCACCCTCGAGCTCGCCGGCGGCGAGCCGCGCGTAGAGCGTTACTGGCAGCTGCCCCCGCCGGCGGCAGAGGCGGCGGGCGCGCCCGACGAACAGGCCCTGCTCGACGAATTCGAGGCCCTGCTCGGCGATGCGGTGGCGCGCCAGCTGATGGCCGATGTGCCGCTCGGGGTCATGCTCAGCGGTGGCATTGACTCCAGCCTGGTCACCGCCCTCGCCTCGCGCCGGGCCGCGTGCACGCTCAAAACCTTCACCATCTCCTTCCCCGGGCGGGCCAACGACGAGGGGCCCTACGCGCGCCTGGTGGCGGGCCATTTCTCCACCGAGCACACCGAGCTGGTCGCCGAGCCGGCCAGCACCGCGCTGCTGCCCGAGCTGGTGCGGCAGTTCGACGAGCCGATCGCCGACTCCTCGATCATCCCCACCTTCATGGTCGCGCGCCTGATCCGCGCGCAGGCCACCGTGGCGCTCGGCGGCGATGGCGGCGACGAACTGTTCGGCGGCTATCTCACCTACCCGCGCTACCTGCGCCTCGAGGGCGTGCGCGGCCGGCTGCCCGCGCCGCTGCGCCGGTTCATCGCCGCCGCCGGCGAGCAGCTGCTGCCGCTCGGCCTGCGCGGGCGCAACTACCTGCTCGCCCTCGCCGGCGACGCCGCCACGGGCTACGCCGTCGGCTCGGCGCTGATCCCGGCGCGCGCGCGCGCGCGCCTGGTGCTGCCCCTGGGCGGCCTATCGGCGGGGACCGCGGGCCGCGCCGAGGAGCTCAAGATCGCGGTCAGCCAGGCCGCACGCGGGCTGCCCGGCATGCACCAGGCGGTCGATCTGGCGAGCTGGCTGCCCGATGACGTACTGGTCAAAGTCGATCGCGCGAGCATGCTCGCCGGGCTCGAAGTGCGCGCACCGTTCCTCGATCACCGCCTGATCGAATTCGCCTTCGCCCGCGTGCCCAACCGCCTGCGCGCCACCGCCCAGGCGGCCAAGATCCTGCCTAAGAGACTGGCGCGCAAGCTGTTGCCGCCGGCGCTCGACCTCGATCGCAAGCAGGGCTTCGCCCCGCCCCTGCAGGAGTGGTTCACCGGCGAGCTGGGCGGCTTCATCGGCGAGGTGCTGAGCGAGGCCGATCCCGCGCTCTACTCCCGTCCGCTCATTGCGCGCATGCTTAATGCCCAGCGGCTCGGTCTGCGCTACAGCGACCGCCTCTTCGCGCTGACGGTGTTCGAGCTGTGGCGGCGCACCTACCAGGTCGCGCTGCCCTGAAACCACCACCCCCCGGCGGGCAGCCCGCCCTGGCCGCGCCGGGGCCCTGTGAGACGGCGGAAGCCGGCGTTGTTAGCCCAGGCACCGCAGGGGCTACCATCGAATTTTCCTTGAAATCCATGGCCTTGTCCTGATGCTCCATCCGTTGTCCCTCACCCTGGGCCCCTACGACCATGAGCAGCCCTGCCACCACCGCCAAGGATGCGCTCTACCATCTCTATATTGGCTCGGAGTGGACCGGGCCCTACCAGCTCGAGGAAGTCAGAGCGCTGCTCGCGCGCGGCGAGGTGCAGAACGACACCTTCGCCTACGAGCCGGCGCAGGAGCGCCACTTCCTGGTCGAGGCGCTGCTCGCCGAGAACGCCCAGGCGTCAGCCGCCTCCTCGGCGGCGACGAGCCTGCCGGGGATCACCCTCAATTCCGCGTTCTTCGATGACTCCCTGGCCCTGCCGCCGGCGCAGGCAGCGCAGGAATTCCCGCTCGTCATCCCCGAACTGCGCAGCATGTACCAGGCCTTCCTCGGCCTGACCGAAGGGCGCAACGGCGATCTGCACGATCTCGCGCAACAGCTGCGCAAAGCCCAGCAACGGGTGAGCGATGCACTCGCCGCGCGCCAATCGAATACCGTCGAGCTCTATGCTTTGGTCAACCAGATCGACGAGGTGGCGGACTACCTCGCCAACCGCCATCAGATCCCCGAGCTGTGGCAGCTGATCAGCGCGATGGAGAAGGTCGACCTCGCGAGCGAGACCGCGCACGGCATCGCCTGCGCCAACGCGGTGCTCACCTGCCTGGTTGATCGCGCCGAGCGCCATGAGCCGGCGGTGGTTCCCAACGGCGGCCTGGGCATGCTGCTGGATGTCGACGACCAGGACGAGCACGACAGCGTGGCGACGCGCAAGATCCTGCTTTCCGCCCGCCATGAGATGCATAACGCCAAGCTGGACGTTAACGCGCTCAAGGAGGCCTATTCGCAGCTCGAAACCAGCCACCACCATGATATCGCCGAGGCCCAGCGCCTGCTCGCCGCCGCCGAGAGGGCGCGCTCCGATGAGCACCAGGGCAGCGAGCAGGCGATGGCCGAGCTGCGCGCGCTGGCGGCCGAGATCCACCGGCTCGCCTCCGAAGCCGATGTCGTCGGCGGTGCCGACGCCGTCCTGCTCGCCGACGTCGCCAACCTCGGCAGCGAGCTCGCCAGCACCGACCCCAGCACCCTCGCCTATCTCGCCGAGGACGTGCTCATCCGCATGGTCGCCCGCCTGCGCCAGCTCGTGCAGGCGCCCGAAGACGTCGGCCCCCTGCGCGCGGAGCTGGCCAGGGCCAGGGGCGAGCTCAGTCAGGCCGTCGCCATCGCCGCCGAACGCGACGAGCTCAAGCGGGTGTACCAGGAGCAGTGCCGCACCGCCGAGCGCGCCAACGCCCAGGCGCGCGACCGCGAGCACCGCCTGCGCTCGATGGTGACCGCGCTCGAAGTGACCAAGGAGCTCCACCAGGAGGTGATGGGCGACCTGCAGGGCGAGCTGCGCAGCGCCCAGACCCGGGTCGAGTCCATGGAGCGCGAACTCGCCGCCGTGCGCGGCGAGATCCGCGGCTCGAGCACCAGCAAGGAC
>JAYVMM010000254.1:0-2001 GCA_043758975.1 Planctomycetota bacterium
CGAGATCGCCCGCGAGGAAGCGTACAGCGCCAGCCAGCGCAAAGACCAGCTGGCGGCGGATCTGGTCGCCGCCCAGAGCGAGCTGAAACGCAGCCAGACCGCGCTCGAGAGCAAGGCGGCTGCGGTGACCGCCCAGCTGGCCGAACTCGATCGCCTGCTCACCGCCGCCAAGGGCGAACTGGCCAAGCGCGATGCCCAGCTGGGCACCGAGGAGGCCGCCCTGCTCGCCGCGCGCAGCGAGGTCAAGCGCCTTCAGGAGCTTGCCGCCGGGGTGGCCGAACAGATCGCCACCCTGACCACGCAGCAGCAGCAGCTCGGCGCCCGCCTCGCGCAGGCCGAGACCACCATGGCGGCGATGCGCAGTCCGCAGCTCAAGATCATCGATCTTGCCGGCGGCGCCCCGCAGCCCAAGGCCTGGGCACGCCTGCTGTGGGACCAGCAGCGCAACGAGTGGCACCTGCTCGCATCCAACCTCGCGCCCCTCCCGGCGGGCAAGACCTATGAGCTCTGGTTCATCACCGCCGGTCAGCAGAAGGTCGCAGCCGGCACCTTCAATGTCGACGCCAAAGGTCGCGGCGTGCTGGTGGCGCCGGTCCCGCCGAACCTCGGCATGCTGGCCATGGCGGCGGTCACCGACGAGCCGATGGGCGGCGTGGCGGCCCCCACCGGCGAGGTGCAGCTGATCGGCAAGCTTTAGGTGCGCCAATGGCAGCTGCGGGAGGCACCCGGCCAGCCCCGTCCACGGACACACTGCGTGGTCGCTGCCACGCTTACGTCTTGCGCCGCGCCCAGTTTCCGCAACATGAGGCGCTTCCACATGGGCACGGCACTGCATTTTTCCCGGAACACGGGCGCGAAGCTGGTGTATCCTCTGATGTTCTCGACCAGCGAGAGCCATACCGGAGAGTTCCCCGGGGACCTGGTGGCCGGCTTGCGCCGGTGCAGCGCCTGGACCTGCCCCCCTCATCTCCGGCACGCCGCTGCTTCCGCCTCGTCCCTGGTGATCAGCCAGTGGTCGCGGCGCGCTTCTCTCCACCCCTTCCGACTGTCAACGGTCGAGCAAGGCCTTCGCCGTCATGAGCGCTCCGTTGCCGCCTGAAGCCATCGTCGAAGCCCCGTTCGCGGAAGTCGCTGCCCCCGCCGACCCTGACGCCGCACCGGCAGCGCAGGCCAGCCCTGGCCTGCTGCGCCACCTCGGGCTCACCGTCTGCCGCTGGTTCGACAATCATTCCGGCATGAACGAGCTCGACCTCCAGGGGCCGCCGCGCGTCGACTGGGTGCGCATCCTCCCCTTCATCGGCATCCACCTGTGCTGCCTGGGGGTGATCTGGGTCGGCTGGAGCTGGACGGCGGTGGTGGTCGCGGTCGTGCTCTACGTCGCCCGCATGTTCGCCATCACCGGCTGGTACCACCGCTACTTCTCGCATCGCACCTTCAACACCAGCCGGCCCGTACAGTTCCTCTTCGCCTACCTCGGCAACAGCTCGGCCCAGCGCGGCCCGCTGTGGTGGGCGGCGCACCACCGCCACCATCACCGCTACTCGGACCAGGAGGCCGACCGCCATTCGCCGCGCCTCCAGGGTCTGCTGTGGAGCCACATGGGCTGGTTCAGCGCCCAGGCCAATTACCGCACCGACATCAAACTGGTGCCCGACCTCGCCAAGTTCCCCGAACTGCGCTTCCTCGACCGTTTCGACATCATCGCGCCCCTCAGCCTTGGGTTCGGCTGCTTCGTCCTGGGCCAGCTGCTCAATGCCTTCTGGCCCGAGCTCGGCACCTCCGGCCTGCAGTGTTGGGTGTGGGGCTTCTGCATCTCGACCGTCGCGGTGTGCCATGCCACCTTCACCGTCAACAGCCTGACGCATATCTTCGGCACCCAGCCCTATCCCAGCGGCGACGACAGCCGCAACAGCCTGCTCATCGCCCTGATCACCTTCGGCGAGGGTTGGCACAACAACCACCACTACTACCAGTCCTCAGTGCGGCAGGGCTTCCGCTGGT
>JAYVMM010000255.1:0-2867 GCA_043758975.1 Planctomycetota bacterium
GCGCGCCGGGCGCGCGCCGGCTGCCTCGCCGAGCTGGCGGGCGCGCGCCGCGCCTATGCCGGCCACGAGGACGCGCTCGCGCGCGGCGCCGCGCTCTTGGCGCGCTGCCGCCATGTCCCCGGCGGGACACCGGAGGCGCCGGTGTGGCATCTTCCGCCCTCACCGTGGCCGGAGGCCGACCGCGAACTCGCCCGCCTGGCGCGCGAAGGTCTGCGCGCGCGCTACGGCGCCACCGCCTCGGCGGCGGTGCACGCGCGCCTCGAGCACGAGCTTACGGTGATCGCCGCGAAGCACTTCGCCGGCTACCTGCTCACCGTGCACGACCTCGCCATGGGCCGGCGCACCTGCGGACGCGGCTCGGGCGCCTCCTCGCTGGTGGTCTACTGCCTGGGCCTGACCAATGTCGATCCCATCCGCTACCAGCTGTTGTTCGAGCGCTTCCTCGCCCCCGAGCGCATGGACCCCCCCGACCTTGATATCGACTTCCCGTGGGATGAGCGCGACGGGGTGATCGCAGCGGCGCTCGCCCGCTACGGGCGCGCGCACGTAGCGATGGTGGCGACCCACCAGACCCTCAGCCGCTGGGCGGCACTGCGCGATGCCGCGCGCGCCTTCGGCATCGACGACGCAGCGATCACCGCCATCCGCCAGCAGCTGGTCGAGAGCGCGCGCTACGGCACCCAGGCCGGGCTGCCAACGCCGTGGCCGGCGATCATCAGCGCGGCCCGCGTCATCGCCGGCTCGCCGCGCCACCTCGGGCTGCACTGCGGCGGCATCATCATCACCGCGCCCGAGCTGCGCACCCTGGTGCCGGTGCACGGCGCGGCCAAGACCATCGCCGGCACCCCGGTGCCGGCCATCGCCTGGGAGAAGGACGGCGCCGAGGAGCTCGGCCTGGTCAAGATCGACCTGCTCGGCAACCGCTCGCTGGCGGTGATCCGCGACTGCCTGGCCGACCTCGCCGAGGACGGGGTGGAGATCCACGAGCGGCGCTGGCGCCCGGCGGAGGACCCGCGCACGCGCGCGCTGGTGGCAAGCGGCGGGACCATGGGCTGCTTCTACATCGAGAGCCCGGCGATGCGCCAGCTCCAGGCCAAGGTCGGCAGCGGCGACTTCGACCGCCTGGTGGTGCACTCTTCGATCATCCGCCCAGCGGCCAACCGCTGGATCGGCGAGTACGTGCGCCGCCACCATCAGGTCGCGCGTACCGGCAGCCACGACCCGGCGTGGTACCCCCACCCCGCCCTCCAGGGCCTGCTCTCGGAGAGCTACGGCGTGCTGTCCTACCAGGAGGACGTCATGCTGGTGTGCCAGCGCCTGGCCGGCTTCGGCTCGCGCGAGGCCAACACCATCCGCAAGGCGCTCGGGCGCTGGGACGCACCCGAGCGGCTGCGCGCGCTCGCCCCGGCGTTCTTCGCCGGCTGCGCCGCCAACGCGGTGGCGCGCCCGGTCGCCGACACGGTGTGGGACATGATCTCGTCCTTCGCCGGCTACAGCTTCTGCAAGGCGCACTCGGCGTCCTACGCCATGGTCAGCTTCCAGTGCGCCTTCCTCAAGGCGCACTACCCGGCCTACTTCCTCGCCCGCGTGGTCGCCAACCAGGGCGGCTTCTACGACACCTCGGCCTACCTCGAGGAGGCGCGCCGCCTGGGCGTCGAGCTGCGCGGGCCGTGCGTGCTCAGCAGCGCCCTCGCCACCCGCCGCGAAGGCGCCGGCGCCATCCGCATCGGGCTGCAGCTGGTGCCCGGGCTGCGCGCCGAGGTCGCCGCGCGCATCGTCGCCACGCGCACGCCGCGCCCGCCTGGCGCGCTCAGTGAGCTGCGCCGGCGCTGCCGCGCCCAGCACAGCGACCTGCTCGCGCTGCACGCTGCCGGCGCGCTCGATGCGCTGCTCGCCGCTGCCAGCCCGGCGCAGCGCTGCTGGCTGGTCGCCGCCGCCGGGCAGGAGGGCGGCGGCGGCGCCGCGCACGACGGGCAGCAGACCATCGCTTTGGCCGCGGAGGAGGACGCGGAGGCGCGCGATCCGCCGCCGCCGGCGCTGCCGCCGATCGCGGCGCGCACGCTCCTGCGCCAGCGCTATGCCACCCTCGGCTTCCTCACCGCGGCGCACCCGCTGACCTTGCACGACCTGCCGCCGCGCCGGCTGCGCTGCGCCGACATCGGTGCCGAGCTGGGCGGGCGGCAGGTGACGCTGATCGCCCTCGCCATCACCCGCAAGCAGGTGGTCGCGCACAGCCGCGGCGGCGCAGCAGGCGAGGAGGCGGCACCGCCACGCGAGGAGGCGATGGCCTTCGTCACCCTCGAGGACGAGAGCGGGCTGGTCGAGACGGTGTGGTTCCCGGCGGTCTACCGCCGCTGCGGGGTGTGCCTCGAGCGCAGCGCGCCGATCCGCTTCAGCGGGCGCGTGCTGGTGGAGTTCGGGGTGGTGACGGTCAGCGTGGAGCGCGCCGAAGCGCTGAGCGAATGACCGCGCCATCCGCGGCGCGGGATTCAGTGCGGGATCAGTGCGGCGTCAGCGCCTTGGCCGCCGCCAGCACCGCGTCGTAGTCGGGCTCCTTGGAGAGCTCGGCGACGATCTCCTGGTAGCGCACCACGCCGTGGCCGTCGACCACCACCGCGGCGCGCGCGAGCAGGCCATTCTCCTTCAGCAGCAGCCCCCAGGCGCGGGCGAAGCTGGCGTCGAAGTAGTCGCTCAGCACGCGGATGCCGGTGATGCCTTCGGCGGCGCAGAAGCGCGACTGCGCGAAAGGCAGGTCGCGCGAGACGTAGATCACCTCGATGGTGCCGAGCTCGGCGGCGCGCGTGCTGAAGGCGTGCGCCTGCTTGGAGCAGGTCGGGGTGTCGAGCGAGGGCGCGGTGGTGACGATG
>JAYVMM010000256.1:0-12106 GCA_043758975.1 Planctomycetota bacterium
ACCCTGGGGAAGGATGGCGAGGGGACCTTGATGTCGCGGCAAGCCCGCAACCAGCCTTTTTCATGGCTGGAGATCGCGCAGGGGAACGAAGGATATTCCGTCCACGGTGAGCTGGCGCCCAATTATCATGCCCGCTCGCCGACCTGGTTGACGTTCGCCATCGATTTCGACGCGCAATGGCAACCGCTCACCGTCCAGGCGGCCCTCCGGGGGGCCTTCGATGGCTGCGTATTCGCGGCGGAGGATCGTGATGCCCTCGAAGGCGGCCTGCGGGCGGAATTCGGCATGGATCTGCGGCGCTTCACCCGCCTCATCGCGCACGGAGACGGTAGCGGCGGGGAATGATGCGCGCTGCCGGAGCTGCGGTCGGCAGCGGCCTTAGGCGGGCGCGCAATCCCTACTTCGCTGGCGGGGAGAAGCGCACCGTTTAGCCACCGTCGGCAGTGAACTCGATCCATTGGATCTCCTTCGATATCACTTCAGTCTTCGCGGTCATCGGCACTGGCATGAGCAGCAGGCGCATGCCCAGGCATTTGCCGCTATTCGCGGCATAGTAGACCTCCACGACGGTGTCATCGCCCGCGCTCAATGAAAAGAAGGCGGACGCCAGGCCGGCAGACAATTCCTCCTCGAGCTCATACGGCGTGCGGGCATGGCGGTGGAGGAGGAACTGCTGCTCCATCTCGGTGATCGACAGCGCGCAGGAGATCCTACCCGCCCCCTCTTCGCCGTGGCGCGCTGCGCCCTGGGCCGCCACCACGACCACCAGGGCGAGCATCATGGGAGATCGCCGCATCGCCCCTCCTCGCCCGCCTGTGGTGGCCTGGGAACCAGCGATCAGTAGCACGCGCAGCTGCGAATTCACCTGGATTTCCGCGGTCTGCTCCTGCCTTCCCGCTCGGCGGCACGGCACCGGGGCGGACGACCATGCCGTGGGCGATGGGGATGCCGCCGGCCTGGAGCCGGATGATGTCCAGCTGCAGGTCGAGCGCATTTGCGCCCTCACGCCAGACCGTCCCACGCGCGCAGGTCAGCGCTGGCGCCGCAGCTCGAGCTCGGCAGTGATGCGGCGGGCACCCTCGACCACCAATGGCACAAGATGCTGCTGGAAGCCGGACGGCCCCGGGATGAGCGCGAGCGCGGCCTGCGCTGGAGAACCCACCGGCGCGCTGAGCGAACCGCCGCCGGCGTCGGGCACCACCCAGGCCCAGCCCTGCGCGCGCAGCGCGGTGCCCTGCTCATTGTCGCCCTGGTGCGCCAGCAGCAGGGTGCCGATCGAAGACTGCCGGGCCGGAAACAGCTCATGGCCGCCGATGCCGCGCTCGAAGGGCTGGTCGGGGCGCCCATGGAAGAGGTAGCAGACCTGATCGCGCCACAGCACGCCGAGCGCCACGCCCACCCCCTGCGCGAGCAGGTCGCGGATCACCGGCAGCGCCGCCTGGAGCAGCCCCGAGCTGTGCAGGCTGTTGGCCGCCAGCACGTTCACCGCCGGACCTGGACGATAGCTGCCCTCGACTGAGCGCACCGCCAGCCCGAGCTGGGCCATGGTGCCGAGCAGGCGGTTGACCCGGGTGTGCTCCATGCCCAGGCGCCGCGCCAGTTCGCGGCTGCCGACCGGCCCGGAGGCCCCGCAGAGCGCGTTGAGCACGTCCAGGCCATGGACGAGCGAGCGGTTCGGCTGGGCGGTCATGGCGCCGCAGCAGCATAGCCGCGCTGCCCGCCGGTCACGCCCCCACTGCCCGCCCGCCGGGGCGCCTGGCGGCACGCCCGCACGCGGCTCAGGTGTAGGCGACCTCGCCGTGCTGGACGTAGTCGAGACCGTTGACCTCGTCGGCCTCGTCCACGCGCAGGCCGACGGCGAGGTCGACCAACTTGACCACCAGCGCGGTGCCGGCGGCGGAGTAGCCCGCGGTCAGCGCCATGCAGCCGGCCTGCACCGCGATCTGCCCGCCCCAGCCATGATCGAGGGCGCAGCCGGCACCGCCGAGGAAAGCCGGGGCGAAGACCCCGGTCAAGATCAGTCCGGCCATGCCGGCGACGCCGTGCACGCCGAAGACGTCGAGGGTGTCATCGTAGCCGAAACGGCGCTTCAGCCTGGTCACCGCCAGGAAGCTGAGCCCGCCGCAGAGCACACCGATGGCCAGGGCGCCGAGCGGTCCGACGGTGCCGCAGGCGGGGGTGATGCCGACCAGCCCGGCTACCGCGCCGGTGACTACGCCGAGCGCGCCCGGCTTGCGCAACCGCCACCATTCGATCGCCATCCAGCTGCAGCCGCCGGCGGCCGCAGCGATCTGGGTGGTGAGGGCGGCGCGCGCGGCCACCCCGTCGGCGGCGCCGGCGCTGCCCGCATTGAAGCCGAACCAGCCGACCCACAGCATGCAGGCGCCGCTGATGCACATCGCCGAGTTGTGCGGCAGCATCGCCGTCCTGGGATAGCCCAGGCGGCGTCCGACCATCAGGCAGCAGACCAGGCCGGCGACGCCCGAATTGACCTCCACCACGGTGCCACCGGCGAGGTCCTGCAGGCCCCACAGCCCGCCCATCAGCGCGCCGGGCCCGGCCCACGCCATGTGGCAGATCGGCAGGTAGACCACGGTCAGCCACAATGCGGATATCAGCAGCACGGCGGAGAACTTGATGCGCTCGGCGAAGGCGCCGATGAGCAGCGCCGGGGTGATGATGGCGAAGGTCAGCTGGAAGAGCACGAACACCGGCTCGGGGATGGTTGGCGCCTGGGGCGCGGCGGTGGCGGGAGTGACGCCGATGAGGCAGCACTTGTCGAGGGTGCCGATCAGCGAATGCCAGCTGAACGCGGCCGCGCCGGCGCCGCTGAAGGCCAGGCTGTAGCCGTAGAGCATCCACAGCACGGTGACCAGGCAGCACACCGCGAAGCATTGGGTGAAGATGGTGAGCACGTTCTTGGTGCGCACCAGGCCGCCATAGAATAGCGCCAGCCCGGGGATGGTCATGAACAACACCAGCGCCGAGGCGACCAGCATCCAGGCGGTGTCGCCAGCGCTCAGCGCCAGGGGGACCGCCGCCGGCGCGCCCACCGGCACCGGCACCAGGATCGCCGGTCCTGCGTTCGCCGGGGACGGACCTTCGGCGGCGCCGGTGAGGGCGGTCAGGCCGAAGAGGAGCAGGCTGAGGACGGACGCGCGCGCGAACCACACCATGACCATGGACCAGGACCCTTTCACCGACAGGCGGCAGGGTGGCTTACGCATGGGCTCGAACTGTAAAGCGACGAAGCACTTTCCATGTCCGAACTGCATCATGGTGTAGCAATTTGGCGGTTCCGGCCTGGTTTCGCGCTGGTCACCGGGGCCAGCACCCCCGTCAGATCAGAGGTGGTCCCAGGCGCTCATGGCCATGGCGCTGCTGCTGGAGCCGTGGCGCGGTGAACGGCTGCCCCAGGCCCCGAACTGCTCCCGTCCGCCATCGCCGTACCGGCGGGCCGGCAATACGGCCCGGACGGCTGAAAGCCGCGCGCCCCGCGCGCGGGATGTGCGCGGCTAGAACTCCCAACCGAAGATGGCGACGGTCTTGGATTCCGGCGCATCCTTGTTGAGACCGATGAATTCCGCGAGGATGACATGGGCATGGGTGACGGGATACCAGCGAATCGACGGCCCCGCCGAGAGCTCCCAGTGGTGCTGACGCTGGCTGCTGGCGGGGTCGATGAGGTTGTTGACGTAGGCGAAGTTGGTCTCGAACCCGACGTCGAGCTTCTCATCGATGGCATCGTAGGAGATCGCGCTGTTCCATTCGTGCGAGCGGTCACGGGTATCGCCGAGCAGCTCCTGGAACACGAGGTTGGTCGCCCATGACCACGTGTTGGTGATGTCGTCGCACAGCAGCAGCTTGTTCTCCCAGCTGTCGGCGCCCTGGACCGCCTCAATCCATTCCGAGTAGAGGGTGGGATTGCCCCAGATCTTTCCCCAGTCCGCCAGCGCGTAGCGGATCTCGAACTTGGTGGCATTCAGGCCGCCGGTACTGTCGAGCCCACTGCTGTGCTGGCCGTTGTTGGTGCCGTCCTTCACCGTGACCTGGTAGATGTCCAGCTGCAGGCGGTGACCGAGGCCCATCTCCACTTCGTACTGCTGGGTGATCTGTGGCTTGGGCCGCGGCGCGCCGGCGGCTTCGGCCTGGCGCAACTCATGGTTGGTCGGCTGCTGGAGGAAGAGCCAGTACTCGAAGTCGAACTGGCTCGCCGGTATGACGTAGGTGCGGACCTCGGTGAAGCGGCGGGTGGTGGACCAGCGCGGCTGGCCGTAATCGCCCACCAGCTCGTCGTCCTTGGTGGCCGACGGCGGCTGGCCGCTGACGGTCAGCGCCGGGAGCTCCCACGAATGCTTGGTCAAGGCGGCATCCCCGCCCCCCTTGTCCGCGCCATTGGCGACCGGCAGATTGGAAGGATCGGCAGCCAGCGCCTGGCATGCGAAGGGTCCGGCGAAGGCGCAGACGGCGAACAGGCCGAGGGGGCGGCGAGAGGCGAAGCGGACGACCATGGAAATTCCTTGCCCTGGTGGAGATGAGAAGTTCGCGCTGGATAGGTGCGTATTGAGCGGACTGAGCATAGCCGCGACCATGCCAATAATTCCGGAACCGCAGTGGGCGATTCTGCGCATCCTTTGGGCAGCTGGCGAACAGCCGGTGAGGTGCTGCGCAGGGATTCGACTGCGCACATCAGCCGCCTGGCCGGCAGCCTGGGCCGCGATGGATTGGGGACCTGGCGGGCGGGTGCGCACGCCGACGGCAGGCTCCACCTGCGCTGCGCAGAAAAGCGGCATTCAGCCGCCGCAATCGCCCCTTTTCCTTGGCATGTCCCGCGCTCCTGACGGGATGCTGGAGGCCATCCCATGCGTCCGCTCGCCCTGCGCACTTCCCCCTATGCCGCTGGTTGCGCTGTCGTGCTCGCCTGCATCGCCAGCGCGACCGCGTGCGGCCACCGCGACCCGGTCGCCGCCGTCGCCACCGCCCCGGCGGGGGCGGCGCGCACCATCACCTTTGACGACATGCCGGTCGGCCAGCCGCCGACCGGCTTTCGCTGCGGCGCAAGCGGACCGGCCAGCGCCAAGCCGGCGCGCTGGCAGGTGGTGGCGGCGTCAGACGCGCCCAGCCCGGGGCGGGTGCTCGAGCAGTCCGACAACGACGATACCAATGGGCGCTTCCCCGTAGCCCTGGTCCAGGACGCCAGCTTCGCCGACGTCAGCGTGGCGGTCGCGGCCAAGGCGGTCAGTGGCGGGCGCGACCGCTCCTTCGGTGTGGTGGTGCGCGCGCGCGATGAACGCACCTACTACGTGGCGCGGGCGAACACCTCGGGCTGGGGCGAGAACGTGCGCTTCTACAAGCTCGTCGATGGCACGCGCAGCGAACTCGACGAATGGGAGGGCAGCGTCGCGCCCGGCGTTTGGCACCAGCTGCAGGTCGATGCCGTCGGCGCGACCTTCACCGTGACCCTCGACGGCAAGCAGGTGCTGCGCGTCCACGACACCACCCTGCCGGCAGCGGGCATGGTCGGGGTGTGGACCAAGGCCGAGTCGGTCAGCCAGTTCGACAACCTCACCATCACCCCGATCAAGCAGGTGGTCCCATGATCCGCACCCTCGCCCTCTCCTGCCTGGTCCTCGCCCTGGGCGCCGCCGACGGCCCGCCGCGCGCCGAGGTTGAGGCCCTGCTGCGCCAGGCCCAGGCCTGGAGCCTGGCCAACCAGCTGCCCTCGGGCGCGCTCGCTCCGGGAAACGCCTTCCTGGTCGGCATCACCGCCCTCGCCGCCGGTGCCCTGGTCTCGCCGCCGCACGGTGTGCCGCTCGACCATCCAACGGTGGTCAAGGCGATCGACTACGTGCTCTCCTTCAAGCAAAGAGATGGCGGGATCTATACCAGGGATGAGGGCCTGGGCGTCTACAGCACCAGTCTCGCCCTGCTGCTCGCCATGCGCCTGCCGCCGGAGGCGCGCGGACGTTTCGATGTCCCGGCCATGCAGCGCTACCTCTTCGCCCAGCAGAACCCCGAGACGGGCGAACTCGGCGGCGGCGGCATCGGCTACGGCGACAAGGGCCGCGGTTTCGAGGATCTCTCCAACACCAGCTACGCCCTGCAGGCGCTCAAGGTATCCGGCCTCCCCGCCGACGACCCGCGCATGAAGGAGGCGCTCGCCTTCGTCCAACGCTGCCAGGACCTCTCGGCGGTCAACAAGCAGCCGTGGGTGAAGAACTCCGGCGGCGGCGTCTATGGCCCCCAGGAAGCGGCGCGCAGCTGGGAAAAGGCTGACGAGACCCAGTCCGCGCGCTGGACGCCATCGGGAAACATGACCTATGAGCTGATCTCCTCCTACCTCACCCTCGACCTCTCGCCCAGCGATCCGCGCGTACAGGCAGCGCTCGACTGGCTGCGGTCCAACTACGGCTTCGACGCCAATCCCGGCATGGGCCCAGGCAAGCAGGCCCAGGGCCTGTTCCACTCCTATGCGCTCTCGGGCACGACCTTCGGCCTGCTCGGGGTGGGCACGCTCACGGTCAAAGGCGAGCGCCAGGTCGACTGGCGCAGCGACCTCTTCGCTGCGCTCAAGAGCCGCGCCCAGATCGTCGACCTCGGTGGCGGACGGCAGGGCGCGTGGTGGATCAATTCCACCGCACGCTGGGCGGAGGGCATGCCCTGCCTGTGCACCGCCTACGCTATGCGCGCGCTCAACTCCATTCTCGCTGCGAGCCCGCAGCCCGGCGGCTAGCCGGCAGCGGCGGGGCGCGACCGCAGCGGATGCGGGTGGTGCGGTGCGGCCTCTGCCCATGCTGGTGCCGTGATGTCCCTCCGCCGGCTGGTGCTCGCGTGGTCGCTCGCTTTTGGGCTGGCGCTGGCTGGGCGGCTCGCCGCCGCCGACGTCCTCACGCCACTGCCCAGCGCCGGCGCAACCGCGGCCGAGACCACCGCCGCGCTGATGGCGTTGCGACGCGGCGACAGCGGCCCTCTGGCGGAGCTGCCGGTGAGCGCCTTCACCGCCCCCAATGCCCTCGCCGACGCCGGGGACGACGCGGTGCAGCGGCGCTGGACGCACGCCCTGCCGGGGATCATCGCCGGGCTCGACGCACGCGCGCGCACGCAGGCGCTCGACGCGCTTGATGCGCTCTACCGCCACGGCCTCGCCGCAGCGGTTGCCGGCAGGCCGCCCCTGGCACTGGCCGCCGCCTTGCTGCCGGCCCCCTCAGCGGTCGCGGATCTGAGCGCGGGCGCCGACCGCGCCTTCGACCGCGGCGCCTTCGCCGACTTTCTCGCAATGGCCAGCCTGCTCGCTGGAGGTGGGCACGCGCCGGTGATGGCCGAGCGCCGGCAGCAGGTCGCCCAGCTGCTCAGCGGCCTGGGGCCCGCGGTCGACGACAGCCTCGCGTTGCCGCCGCCCGGTGCGCCCGAGGAGAGCGCCCGTGGGGCGCCGGAGGCGCAGCCACGCCTCGCCGTCGCCTGGAAGGTCAGCCCCGGCTGGCTGCTCGCCTGCGATCCGTGGGGCGGCATCCTCTGGCAGCACCGCATCGACCGCACCGCCACCGTGGTAGCGGGGGCAGGGGCGGCCCTGGTCCATGACAGTGCGGGCCTGCGCGCGCTCACCGATGACGGCACGCGCATCGTGCTCGGACCGGCACCCGCCGGCGCCCGCGTGCTGGCCTTCGCCGGCGGCGCGGCCTGGTTCGCCACCGGGAGCACCGCCTGGCGGCTGGAACTCGCCGGGCGCCGGCTGCAGGCGCTCGCGCTTGGCGGTGCTGCGCTCGCGCCGCCCCTGGTGCGCGGTGAGCAGAGCCTGTGGCTGACCGCGCAGGAGATCCTGCTCTTCGCTGGCGAGAGCCTGCAGGCACGCATGCGCCATGGCCTGCCGGCGGAGCCGGGCTGGCGCCTAGCGTCCGACGGCAGCCGACCGTTGGTGCTCGCCGCAGACGGACGGGCATGGCGCCTCGCCCCGCTGCAGGCCCAGCTCGAACGCTCCGGTGACATCGCGCGCGCGCAGCTGCTGCTCCAGGCCGCGCGCTACCAGGATGCGCTCAATGCCCTGGCGGGGAGCCCGGAGGCCGCCACCCCGGCGGGCCGCCAGCTGCTGCTGCACGCCCATCTCGGCCTCGGCCCGGCGCACGCATTCGCGGCCAGCAACGTGCTGCTGGCGCTGGTGCAGGACCCCCAGGAGGAGGTCCTCGTGCTCCAGGCGGCACGCCTCGGCGCCGCCAGCGAGCACGCCGCTGAGCAGCACGTACGCGCCTTCGATGCGCGCATCCAGGAGCTCGCGCGCACCCAGCCCGCAGCCCTGTTCCTGCCCCAGACCCTGGCCCAAGGTCCGTTGCCCGACCTTGGCGCGCCGCCAAGCGAGTGGCCGCATGCGCTCAGCGGCGCCGGCTACGCCCTGGCCCTGGCGGACGGCGCACCGGCGCTGGAGCGCACCACTGCCGCCACCCGCCGACTGGAGGAGGAATCCGCGCCCGCACCGCCGCCGCCCGCGCAGTTCATCGAGCGCCGCCTGGCGGACGGGACCACCTGCTATCGCCAGCGCCAGCTGCGCCTGGCCCCCCGCGGCGGGCGCACCGAACGCCCCGAGAGCAAGGAAGTACGCTGCGAGGACGAGCGCGGGCGGCTGCTGTGGTGGCATCGCTGGTCCGGCCTGAGCCCGCTCGCGGCACCGTCGACCAGCCTGACCTGCCGCGGCGATGCGGTGGTGGTATGCGAAGGCCAGCAGCGGCTGCGCGTGCTCAGCCTGATCACCGGCGCGCTCCTCGCGCAGTGTGAACTCGACGATGCTCTCGCCGCCACCGGCGAGGTCGCGGTGCTCAGCGATGGCGCGCTCGCCCTGCTCGGTCCGCTGGGGGTGAACACCCGCCTGATGCTGACCGGTGTCACGCCCGCCCAGATCGAGCTGCCCACGCCGGCGCGCTGGCTGGTGGGCGTCGGCTCCCAGGCCTGGGTCGCGCTCGCGGATGGGCGCGTGCTGGCCTACCCCGGGGGAACCGCCCTGGCGCTGCCGCCGGCGGTGGCGGATGCGCGCATGCCTCCCGCCGCCATCGCCCGCGGGCTGGTGGTGGAGGATCGCCTCTACCCCTGGCGCGCGCGCTGAGGTTCGTGCCTGGAGCGCCTAGTGCGGCGCGGCGGCGAGGAACTGGAAGCACACCGGCGCCCCGAGTTCGAGCGGCGCGCCCTTCGGCGTCAGCGCTCCGCTGTGCTGGTCGATGGCGAATTCCGCCATGGTGTCGGAATTCTGGTTGCCGACCAGGAGCCAGCGTCCGGAGGGATCGATGCCGAAGCCGCGCGGGGTCTTGCCCTGGGTCGGACTATGGCCGATCAGGGTCAGCCGGCCATCCTGCGCGTCGACGCGGTAGGCGACGATGGTGTCGGGGCCGCGGTTGGTGCCGTAGAGGAATCGTCCCGAGGGATGCAGGATGAGCTCGGCGGTCGACCAGGTCGGGTCCGCCGCCCCGCTCGGCAGGGTGCTGATGGTCTGCAGCTCGGCGCAGGTGCCGGCGGCGGCATCGTAGCGGTAGACCGTCACGCTCATGCCCGCCTCGTTGATGGCGTAGAGGAAGCGCGCGTCCGCGCTGACGGTGATGTGGCGGGGATGGCTCTTGGGCGCGGTGGCAAGGAAGGGCGGTTCGCTGGCGCTGGGGATGCCGGTCACCGCGTTGAGGTGGTAGAGGTAGAGGCGGTCGATGCCGGCATCGCAGCTCAGCGCAAAGCGGTTGCCGGGGTCGATCAGCGTGCAGTGCGCATGCGGCGTCTGCTTGTCGCCGAGGGTGGGGTGCTTGTCGCTCCAATTCGGCGCCGCGAGCGTGCCATCAGCCTGGATGGGCAGGTTCGCCACCACGCCGTTGTTGTAGTTGGCCACCAGCAGCTGCTTGCCGGTCGCATCGATGGCGAGGTGGCATGGCCCCTGGCCCCCGGGCGGCTGCTGCGAGGTCAAGGTCAGGGTCCCGTCGGCGCCGATGGCGAAGCTGCAGATAGCTGCGCCGCCGGGATAGGGCCCGAATTCGCCGGCGGCGTAGAGGTAGCGCTGGCTGGGGTGGATGGCGATCCACGAGGGATTGATCATCGCCCCAGCCAGCACCGGCGCGCTCAGCGCACCGGTGGTTTGGTCGAGATGGGCGAGGTAGATGCCCTTGCTCGTGGGTCCGGTGTAGGTGCCGATGTAGACCAATACTGAAGCTGAAGCTGAAGCTGAGGCTGAGGCTGAGGCCGCGCCCGGCGCCGCATCGGCCGCCGGCAGCAGGGCGGTGAGCAGCGGCAGCAGGGCGGCGAGCACGAGGCGGGGGCGGTTGGTGGAGAGCATGGGGAATCCCGGGAAGGTGGTGCGGCGCCGGCCCGGCGCCGGTTCAGGGCGAGAGCCCGACCGACAGTCCGCTCAGCGGTTTGCCCGCCTTGTCGAGGAAGCGCAGGGCCGCCGCCCAATCGTTCTTCTCGTTGATGACCTTGAACACCACCACATTGACCCCCGCGTGCAGGGTCAGTCCGGGGACCTTGTCGCTGTCCTTGTCGATGGTGCGGGTCTCGGTGAACTTGTAGATCTCCTTGCCATTGAGGTAGAGCTTGGACTCGTCGTTGCTGCCGATGGCGGCGGTCACCCCGGTGAGTTCATGCTCCGCGACCACGTAGGCGACCAGGTAGCCGAGCACATCCTCGTGCGGACCGCCGAGCACGACGTTGAAATCGAGGTCGTAGTCCTTGGCCTTGACCGCCTTCCAGGTGCCCTGCTTGTCGCCGACCTTCTGGGTGTCGCCGGCCTTGGGCGTCAGCGCGCCCTCCTTGGGGATCTGGATGCGCTCGATTTCCTCGCCACCGGTGGATTCGGCGATGGGGAAGGGCGCCAGCATCAGCCAGTCGACGATGAAGCCCTCGTGGTCGAGCGGCAGGCTGGGCGGCGCCGCGGAGCGTTCGCCCATGTCGCAGGAGGTGAGCAGGAGGGCGGCGCCGATCAGCAGCATGGCGTGACGGGACATGGCAGCTCCGTGGTGCAGGCGGGGTAGTGCGGGCGGACAGCGGCGGATGCTCGCCGCCGTGCCGTCGCGGGCAAGACGCGTCGGGGAGGCGTAGCGCCGGTGTCACCGCCACTCCGCCCTTGGCGAGTGGGCAGGGCGGCGTCCAATGGCTGCGCCGCGCGCGCCGGCGGCGGCTCCCGGCTGCCGCCGGGAGCCGGCAAGGAGATCCAGCCATGCCCCATCCCTTCGACCTCCGCGGACGCGTCGCCCTGGTCACCGGTGCGAGCAGCGGCATCGGCCAGGCGATCTGTGCCGCCCTGGCTGAAGCTGGCGCCGACATCGCCGGGGTGTCGCGCGGCGAGCTGGGCGCGACCCGCGCCCTGGTCGAGGGCGCGGGCCGGCGCTTCACCGCCATCACCGCCGACCTCGCCGAGCTCACCGACGGTGAGGCGCCGATCGCCGCTGCCGCCGCCACCCTCGGGCGCCTCGACATCCTGGTCAACGCCGCCGGCACCATCCACCGCGCGCCCGCCCTGGAGATCACCGCGCAGGCCTTCGACGCGGTGATCAATACCAACCTGCGTGCGGTGTTCCTGCTCAGCAGCGCGGCGGCGCGGCGCTTCCTCGCTCAGGGCGGTCCCGGGCGCATCATCAACATCGCCTCGATGCTGTCCTTCCAGGGCGGCCTGGGGGTGGCCTCATACGCCGCGAGCAAGAGCGGCCTGGCCGGCCTCACCCGCGCGCTGGCCAACGAATGGGCAGCGCACGGCATCAATGTCAACGCCATCGCCCCGGGCTACATCGAGACCGCGATGACGCGCCCACTCGCCGCCGACCAGGAGCGCAACCGCGCCATCCTCGCGCGCATCCCGGCCGGACGCTGGGGCCGCCCGGCGGACATCGCCGGCATGGCGGTGTTCCTCGCCTCCGACGCCGCCGCCTATTGCCACGGCACGCTCTACCCGGTCGATGGCGGCTGGCTGTCGCGCTGAACGCGCACATGGGACAGCAGGCCGGCTTTCCCGCTTTCCCGGGAGGCGCGGCGCCCACCATCCCCGAGCAACGATGCCGTTGTTCACGTTGTACTCATTTGAGCACGGTGTGATTCCTGCTTCGTAGTCGACGGTTTCGCCTTGGTCTTGCGACCAGGGCCAGAGCCTTCGACT
>JAYVMM010000257.1:0-3059 GCA_043758975.1 Planctomycetota bacterium
CCGGAGCGCCTGCGCCCGCTGCTGGCGACGCGTCCTCTCGCGCTGGTCTTCGGCAACGAGGGCAGCGGGGTCTCGCCCGCGGCGAGCGCGCTCGCCGACGGCCACTTCCTCATCCCCATGGTCGGCTTCCCGCAGAGCCTCAACCTGTCGGTCTCGGTCGCCACCGCGCTCTACGCCTTGCGTGCGCCGGAGCTCGCCTTGGACGCCCCCGGCGACCTGTCGCCCGCGGAGCAGTGCGCCTGCTACGACCGTTGGGTGCGTGCGCACACCGGCGAGGCGGGCGCGGCATTGCTCGCGCTCTCCGAGCGCGGTCGCAACGGCGAGGAACTCGAAGTCTTCCGCGGCTGACCTTGGTGCGGCGCGGCCTTGCGCCCGGATGGCGCGCTGGATAGTGCGCGCTCCCTCCTCGCCCAAGGATCCGCCATGGCCCTGTTTGACGACCTTACCGCCCTCGCCGTCCAGGTGCGCGCGCACGCCAAGCTGAAGCCGCGGGTGGCGATCCTGCTCGGCACCGGGCTGGGCGGGGTGGCGTCGCGCATCAAGGCCAGCGCGCGCATCCCCTACCATGACCTCGTCGGCATGCCGGTCTCCACCGCCGAGGGCCACCAGGGCGAAATGGTGCTCGGCGAGCTTGCGGGAGTGAGCGTGGTGGCCTTCAGCGGGCGGTTGCACTGCTACGAAGGCTATCGTGCGCAGGAGGTGGTGATCCCGGTGCAGCTGGCGCGCCTGCTCGGGGCCAAGGCCCTGATCATGGGTTCGGCGGTGGGCGGGCTCAACCCGCACTACCAGATCGGCGACCTCTGCGTGCTCGACGACCACATCAATCTGATGGGGGTCAGTCCCCTGGTCGGGCCCAACGACGAGCGCATCGGCGGGCGCTGGCCGGACATGTTCAACACCTACGACCGCAAGCTCCTCGCACTCAGCGACGAGGTCGCCCTCGCCCAACAACAGCACCTCCACCGTGCGGTCTACGTCGGCGTGCTCGGGCCCAACCTCGAGACCCGCGCCGAGTACCGCATGCTGCGCACCCTGGGCGGCGATGTGGTCGGCATGAGCACGGTGCCGGAGGCGATCGCCGCGGTGCACTGCGGCATGCGCACTCTGGCCTTCGCCATCGTCACCGACCGCTGCCTGCCCGACGCCCTTGAGCCGGCCAACGTGCAGAAGATCATCGCGGCCGCCAAGGGCGCCGAGCCCAAGCTGACCAAGCTGATCGCCGCCGTGTTGCCCCGCATCTAGGCCCGGGCCCAGCCCGCCCGCCTGACGGCCCGCCCGGCCCGGGCCCGGCCCCGCCTGGGGCTGTTCCCCCGCGGGCAGAGGCCATAGCATGGCCAGCCAACCCCACGCCGCCCGTGCCCGGGCGGCGCCACCGCCGGAGGCCTGGAGCCGCCATGCACGACATCACCGTCACCGCCGCCACCGGCAAAGCCGACCTCACCGTGGTGGTGATCGGGCACTGCGCCGCCCGTCTGCCCAAGCTGGTCAATGCCCAGGCGGTGCGCATCGCCAAGGGCGAGGCCGGGGCGCCCATGCTACTGATCGCGGCGGAGGGAACCTTCCTGCTGGTCAAGCCCGAGGAGAAGGCGTGGCTGGTCGGTGGCGAGCACTGGCGTGTGCTCGGCAAAGAGATCGTCGACGGCGCGCGCACCGCCAAGGCCCATCTCGCCACCGTGCTGCTGCAGGGCAAGAACGCCAATCCGCAGGCCCTGGTCGAGGGCCTGGTGCTGGCCGACTACCGCTTCAACACCATGCGCGGCGGCAAAGAGGGCAAGCGCAGCCAGCTCACCGTGCGCCTACCCGGCCATGCCGCGGCGGTGGAGGAGGGCCTGCTGGTGGCGCGCTGCCAGAACCTCGCGCGTGAGCTCTGCGACACCCCGCCCAACCTGCTCGATCCCCAGACCTTCGCCGCGCGCGCCAAGAGCGAGCTGCGCGCGAGCGGGCTGAGCGTGCGCATCACCAGCGGCACCCGCCAGCTGCGCAAGGCCGGTTTCCCCGGCTTGGCCCAGGTCGGCATGGCGGGCTCCTGCGAGCCGGCGCTGGTCGAGATCCACTACCAGCCCAAGCGCGCGCGCGGCGGCAAGCGCCTCGCCCTGGTCGGCAAGGGCATCACCTTCGACTCCAGCGGCATCAGCCTCAAGCCGGGCGACAAGATGTGGGAGATGAAGGCCGACATGTCAGGCGCCGCCGCCGTGCTGGCAGCGATGAAGCACCTCGCGGTCAGCCGCCCGGACCTGCCGGTGACCGGCTATCTGTGCCTGGCCGAGAACATGCCCGACCGCAACGCCCAGCGTCCTGGCGACATCTACCGCGCGCGCAACGGCAAGTACATCCACGTCGACAATACCGACGCCGAGGGCCGTCTGGTGCTCGCTGACGTGCTGACCTACGCCTGCGAGGAGGGCGCCACCCATCTCGTCGACGTCGCCACCCTCACCGGGGCGTGCATGGTCGCGCTCGGCGACCGCGTGGGCGGGCTGATGGGGCGCCACTCCGCCTTCCTCGAGCAGGTGCGCTCCGCCGGGCAAGATGTCGGCGAGGAGCTCTGGCCGCTGCCGCTCTATGGCGAGTACCGCGCCATGCTCGACCACCCGCACGCCGACATCAACAACACCGGCGGGCGCTTTGGCGGCGCCATCACCGCCGGCATCTTCCTCAGCGAGTTCGTGCCCGAGTCGGTGAAGTGGGCCCACCTCGACATCGCCGGCCCGGCGATCAGAGCGGGGGCTGGCGCTACTACGCCAAGGGCATGACCGGGTTCTCCAGTCGCACCCTGATCCGCCTGGCCCATAAGCTGCGCTGAGCGTATGTCCGGGGTGGAGCGCGCGCCAGGATCACGCAGTCGGCGCTTGCGCCTGGCGTTCATCCTCAGCGCGGTTCCCGCTCTGGCGGTGATCGCGCTCGCCCAGCTGCCGTCCTGGTACCCTGGCGAGCTGGCCACGCACTGGACCCTGCATGCCGCTGTGCTGCTGCTGCCTGGTTGGCTGGCGGCGCGGGGCGATGCGCGCTGGGGCCGCGTCTTCCTGCTCGCGGTGGTGCTCGCCCTGCTGCCCTTCCTG
>JAYVMM010000258.1:0-3177 GCA_043758975.1 Planctomycetota bacterium
GTGAAACCATCGACAAATATGGAATCCTTATTAGTGAAGTTCCCAACAACGACCTGACATTGGTGAGGATGCTTCTGAAGTCCCAGGCGGATCCCGCAAAGGATTTGGTACTTACAGGCGCGAACTCACCCCAAATGATCGAGCTCCTTATTTCGGCGGGCGCAGACCCCAACAAACCGCTTCCGGATGGGAGCTCGCAGCTCGACTATTTCAGGAATCTGGGACGACCGGATCTGATCGAGGTCATGACCCGCCATGGCGCACGAGGGACGCCATGATCGTCAGGCTGATAAGTCACCTGCCCATCTGCCTCGGCTTCGTGCTGTCGTCGTGCCAGGAGCGCACCGTCGTCCAGGGCAGCGATGTGTCGCGATCAGAGCAACTGGGTGTGCTGACGGTGGTGTCGCTCGATGACGGCCCAATGCCCGACGTATTCGATTTCCCGGCGAGCTACCGCGCCTTTCAGATTCGCTCCGGTGCCACCGGCTTGCCGCACGCTGGAACGGAGGACGTCCGCGCGGTTCCTTCGGCGATCCACGATGATGTGGAGGAGGGCAGCCCATGAGCGATGCCGTCGTCTTCGCAGAAGTGGTCGCTATAGCGCAGGACCTGGCCGTGGTGCGCGTCCCGGGTCCCGACGGGGCGTTCCTCGGGGTGTGCAGGATTCCGGCGGCAACCATCACCCCGGTCGGGACCTGGTTTCCAGATCTGCACCAGCGCATCCTACCGCTGCTCGTGCGATGCTCGGAGGCAGGACCGGTCGCGGAGCTGGTGATCGCGGGAACGCCACTGAAAGCAGTGTTGCAAAGCGGGGCGGGAGAACGATTGCTCCCTGCGGACGACTATCCTTGGGATGCATGGAACCGCGCCGCCATCACAGAGCCACCGACCTCCACAATCGTCCATACCACCCACAGTCTCGTCGGCGTCACCGCCATCATCATCCTGCTGATCCTGATCGCCGCCCGGCGGTCGGCTGCCCCTGATCCAAGTGCTGTCCGCACCGGCAGCGCGATCGGGCGCACCCTGCGCCGGGGCCTCGGTGGCATGCTGGGCCTCGGACGCGAGAGCTTCACCAACTTTCCACCCCCGCCGTCTGCGCCAAAGGGGAGGCAGTCATGAATGCCCTGGATGTCGCCGCGCTCGCCGACCTGGTCACCGCGGTCATCGACATCCTCACCATCGTCCTGCTCGCCTGGGCGGCGTGGGATGCGCTGGTGAACCGCTGGATCGCCGGGGCCCTGAAGCGTGGCCTGTCCGCATTGGCGATCTGGACGCTGTTCAGCAGTTTGCTTGCGGTCACTCTACCCACCCAGCAATCCGGAGCCATGCAGCCGACCGCGCTCTACGCTGCCGCCATCGGACCGCTCAATGCCGTGGTCAATCCACTGCTGCCGAGCGGCATGGTCAGCACCGCTCAGCCCGGTCTGAATCTCGTCAGCATGGGCATGTCCATCTCGCAGGCGATCTGGAGCGGCATCATTGGCTACGGCATCATCGCCCTGCCGATCGCCTGGTGCATCATCGTGTGGGCAATCGAGATCGCCACCGGCGGCGTCTGGGTGGCGGTCGGCCTGAAAGTGGTGCTGTGGACAGTCCTTTTCGGCCTCGCTGCCGGGCCGGTCACGGCACAGCTGCCTACGCTGGTGCTTACCACCGCCGGGCAGCTGCTGGCGGCAGTGACCGCGTCCATTGCCTCGTCGACAGGCCAGACGACAGCGGTGACCACCGCCACCATCCCCACCTGGGATGGCCCGAGTATCGATACTGCCGCCAACAGTGCCAAGGCGCCGCCTGGACTCGACAGCCTGGTCGCGCCCTATATCGGCTCCTGCAATCGCAGCCTTCCTCCCCAGGCGCTGCAGAGCCTGCGGGCGGTCTCCTACATCGGCGAAGGGGCGGACGCCATCGTGCAAGCGCTCTACTATTGCGATCCCACCGGTGAAGCGACCGACGCCAAGGCCATCCTCCAGTTGGCGACGCCGGCGACGAACACCTATAATCTGCTGATGGTGAATGCCGATCCGTCTGCATTTGTCACGGCCCATTTCACCACTCCGGACGGAACCGTCATCAACGGATCGGGAACCACGATTGGGTTCGTAAAGCTGGGAGCGAATGCCGATCCATCACCAGCGATATTAAATGCCTATGCTCGGGCCATTACCAGCACAACGATGAATATTCAAAATCAAATTGCCAGTTTGATAACGGAAAATGCATCTCCGATTTCAGTCTCTGTGTTGAAAAGCCAACTCATTGGAATTTCCAAGTATCGACCACCGTCCATCGTTCCCATCTCCCAAGTTCCGGCCATTGCCGCGATTCGCAATTCCATCATTGCGTACTACGCAGCGAATACCAAGGCCGCGACCATCCTCAACCATGTCCAGGCCGCCGACTCCGATGCCTGGGGCGAGCTGTGGTTCTACCACAACAGCCCCACGTACCTGGCGGCGTACAATGCCGGCAATCCGTCCATTCCGCCGGCTTACGCGGTCAGCACACCCTTCCTCGGCTGGGCTTCAAACCCGGTGATCCAGAACGCCATCGTCCGCGATGAGTCCGGGGTGGCGACCCCGAGCCACGAGTTCTCGATTTGGCATCTCTGGGACTTCATGCGCGGGCTGATCACGCTGCTGGTGATGTCGCTCGCCGAGACCGGGATGGCCGGCCTCATCCTGCTGCTCAAGATCCTGGTCCTCGCCCTGGCGCCGGTGATCTGCTACTTCGCGCTCTTTCTGGTGGCAAGCGGGGTGTTCGTGGTCTGCCTGGCCTATCCCTGCGCGGCCTTCCTCGCGCTGTTCCCCGGGCGCTGGACCATGCTGCTGGACTGGAGCAAGGCCGTGTTCTGGATCTTCACCTGGGTGCCGATCATGACGGTGGGCATGTCGATGTGCTCCTTTTCCGGTAGCGACCTGATGCCGGCGGCGGTGGCCCTGCTCAAGGCCCTGCCGGTGATCGGTGCCGGGGCGAGCGCGGCAGCGGCGGCGACCGGGACCAACCTGCTCGGCGGCGCCGGACTGATCACCGGCTCTTTCATGCAGACCCTGGCCGGGTTGTTCCTCATCGTCGCCTCGCCGCTCGTGGCCAATCTGGTATTCCACCCGGGCCTGCACGGCATCTCCAGCCTTAGTGGGTCGCTGATGCGCGGCGTCACCGCGATCAGCGCCGGGG
>JAYVMM010000259.1:0-3225 GCA_043758975.1 Planctomycetota bacterium
TGCGCCTGGCAGCGCGACCTGCCGACCACCATCGGCGACATCACCCCGAGCGTCTCGAGCCTGCGCGCCATGCTGCTCGAGCCGCAGGCCAAAGGCGCCAACCACGTGCTCGCCGAGCACCTCGGCATGCGCGCCGACATCGGCACCCTGAGCTGGGCGCTGGGCGCACTCAGCGTGCAGCTGCGCCTGCAGTTCCACGATCCTCAGCGCCGCATCCTCCACCTCCTGCTCGGCACCGTGGCCTGCGAGCGCCTGGCGCCGCACGCCGAGCCCGAGCACCTGCTCACCCTGGTCGCCCAGCTCGCCCACCAGCTGTGGTGGTGCCGCCACCTCGCCGCCCTGCCGCCGGTGCGCACCTGCATCGACTGCGCCTTGCCGCGCTCGCTCGCCGACGGTGTGGCGAGCGGCGACCTCACCGTCGCCCAGCGCGCCGCGCGCGCGGCGGCCAAGCAGCCGGGCGACTTCTGGCACTCGGTGTGGCAGCTGCTCGAGGAGCGCATCGCGCACGGCGACGGCAGCTGGACCCAGGCCCTGCACATCGCCGTCGCCACCGCTTCGCGCACCTCCAGCGACGCGGTCTCGCCCGACGACGCCGCCGCCCTCGGCACGGTGTTCGCCGACCTCGCCTACCGCGAGAAGACCACCCCCGAGCTCGCCGCGCGCTGAGCGCCCGGCGTTTGCGCCCAGGTGGAGGGTGCCCCCCGGCGCTCCTTGCATCGCTCCATCGCGCTGCAACGATGGAGCAATGTCCATCGCCGACCATTTGCGCCTGCTCGCCGACGATACCCGCCTACGCGTGCTGCACCTGCTCGAGCACGAGCCGCTGACGGTAGCCGAGCTGCAGGAGGTGCTCGAGCTCGGGCAATCCTCGATCAGCGGGCACCTCGCCAAGCTCAAGGGCGCGGCCTTGATCCATGATCTCGCCGAAGGCAGCGCCCGCCGCTACCGCCTGCGCGAGGACCACGATGGCACCCTGCGCAGCGCCTGGCGCGCGATGCGCGAGCTGTCCAAGGAGGAGCCGCGCTTCAGCGCCGACCGCCGCCGCCTGGAGGAGATCCGCGCCCGCCGCGGCACCAGCTGGGTCGACCGCGTGGCCGGCAGCCTGCACCGCGAGTACGCCCCCGGGCGGACCTGGGAGAGCCTGTGCCACGGCCTGCTGCACTTCGCCGACTTCGGGCGCTGCCTCGACATCG
This sequence comes from Planctomycetota bacterium, assembly GCA_043758975.1. Lineage (GTDB taxonomy): Bacteria > Planctomycetota > UBA11346 > UBA11346 > UBA11346 > BOG-1363. The sequence continues at coordinate 1,194 of JAYVMM010000259.1, forward strand.
GCGCAGGCGACGGCGCCATGGTCGAGTTCATTGCGCCGCGCGCCACCCGCCTGACCTGCATCGACCCTTCTGAGCTGATGGTCGCCGCCGGGCGCGCGCGCCTGCAGCAGCTGCAGCTGCCCGCGGTCGAATTCCTGCAGGCGCCCGGCGAGAAGCTGCCGATGGGCGACCACAGCGCCGACAGCGTGCTGTTCATACAGAGCTTGCAGTACATCGCCGACCCCGCTGCCGCGCTCGCGGAGGCGGTGCGGGTGCTCGCCCCCGGCGGGCGGCTGCTGGTGCTGACCCTGGCGGCCCACGATTTCGTCGAGGCCGACGCCTTCGGCCACCGCCACCGCGGCTTCGCGCCCGGCGACCTCAAGCGCTGGACGCGCGCGCTCGAGCACCCGCTGACCTACACCCTGCCGGCGGAGAGCCGCGCGCCGCGCTTCCAGACCCTGATCTTCACCGCCAGCCGTCCCGGACGCGCGGTCGTGCGGGGGCGGCCCTGAGCACAGTCACCCCCCCACCGGCGGCGGACCCCGGTCACGGCGGCGACGGCCACCGCTGCCAGACGGGTTGCCCGCACCACCGCGCCATCCCCGCCGGCAGCGGCTGGGGCGAGGAACCGCTCGACCACCTCGGCTATCGCCGCGATGAGCGCGCCGACCGCCTGGCCTACCTCGGCGCACTGCGCGAGCGCGTGCTGATCTACGATGGCGGCACCGGCACCGAACTGTTCAAGTACAACCTCACCACCGACGACTACGGCGGCGAGGCCACCAACGGCTGCCCGGAGTGGCTGCTGAGCACCCGCCCGGACATCATGCCGGCGATCCACCGCCGCTACTTCGCCGCCGGCGCCGATGTGGTCGAGACCAATTCCTTCGGGGTGATGCCGCACGTGCTCAGTGAGTTCGGCCTGCAGGCGCACGCCGAGGAGCTCAGTACCCTGGCCGCCGCGGTCGCGCGCGCGGCGGCGGACGAGTTCGCCACCCCGGCGCGCCCGCGCTTCGTCGCCGGCGCCATCGGCCCCGGCACCAAGCTGATCTCGCTCGGTCAGATCGCCTGGGCGACGCTCTACGACAGCTACCTGGTGGCCTGCCGCGGACTCATCCGCGGCGGCTCCGACCTCATCCTGATCGAGACCGCGCAGGACATCCTGCAGATCAAGTGCGCGGTGCTGGCCGCGCGCGCGGCGATGCGCGAGTGTGGGCGCGAGCTGCCGATCCAGGCCCAGATCACCATCGAGTCGACCGGCACCATGCTCGCCGGCACCGACGTCGCCGGTGCGCTCACCGCACTCGAGGCGCTGCCGATCGACGTGGTGGGGATGAACTGCGCCACCGGCCCCGACCTGATGGACACCCACATCCGCTACCTCGGCGAGCACGCCACGCGCTGGGTCTCCTGCCTGCCCAACGCCGGGCTTCCGCGCACCGTCGGCGGGCGCGCGGTGTTCGACCTCTCCCCCGAGGAGCTCGCGCGCTGGCAGCGCAAATTCGTGCAGGACTACGGCATCAACGCCGTAGGCGGCTGCTGCGGCACCGGGCCCGAGCACATCAGTGCGCTGGCCGCCGAAGTCGCCGGCGCCGCCCCCACGCGCGTGCGCCCGGAACACAGTGTGCCAGCGCTCTCCTCGCTCTACAGCCAGATCCCGCTCAAGCAGGACGCCGGCATCCTCATCGTCGGCGAGCGCACCAACGCCACCGGCTCCAAGGCCTTCCGCGAGCTGCTCTTCAAGGACGACCTCGACGGCATGGTCGCCCTGGCGCAGGAACAGGTGGCCGAGGGCGCGCACGTGCTCGACGTCTCGGTGGCGTGGACCGGTCGCGACGAGCGCCGCGACATGGACGCGGTGATGACGCGCTTCGCCACCGCGGTGAGCATCCCGATCATGGTCGACAGCACCCAGCTCGATGTCATGGAGGTGGCGCTCAAGCACCTCGGCGGACGCGCCATCATCAACTCGGTCAACCTCGAGGACGGGGTCGAGAAATTCGACCAGGTGTGCGCACTGGCCAAGCGCTACGGCGCCGCGCTGGTCGCCCTC
>JAYVMM010000260.1:0-3441 GCA_043758975.1 Planctomycetota bacterium
CGCTACCGCCGCAAGCCCTGGGGCAGCTGGTTCAAGGGCGGGGATCAACCAATACTGGTCTTAAACGGATTGCCAATGGATCCACCGCTTAGCGGTCGACACCGGGATCAAACTTTCCCGGGTCATCCCATGTGCTTGTGGATCAGGCATTTGCAAGTTCGGACTAAAACAAGTGTAGTCCGAACGCATCTGAGACTTTCGGCCCGCCAGAGACTATTTCAGTCCAGGCGCGAGTCTCTGAGTCCGACTCGCCCGGAACGGCGATGCGAAAAGAACGCGGATTTCCGCGCTTTGATCAGCATCCCGCCGAGGCTGGCCATGGGCGCCAGCGCCGGGTTGGATGGAGAGTGGTGGAGGCGGCGGGAATCGAACCCGCGTCCGAGAATGCTCGAGTGACGCGTCTACATGCGTAGGCAGTCATTAATTCTCGTCCATGACCAAGACGGCTACCAACCCAAGCCATGGACCAGTCCGGCGGGTCTCGCTGACGGTAATCGGACGGCTCCGTCAGCCAGCCGATGAGTATTATGGAGATCAGCGTCAGCATCGGCACTGAGTTGATCTCGTCTCATTGCTTAGTTTTTAATTAAGCAGCGAGAGCGTACTCGACGTGATCGTCGGCACTTATTTTTTTGCGGGTTTTTACGTGGCCGCCCGCACCACGGCACGCAACAATCACCGTTGCACTCCCGTCTAAACCTGTTCGCCCCCAAGTCTCAGTTGTCAAGTTCAGCCGCAGGCATTGTCGACCGCGGATGCGGTAAGGAAGCGCGAAATCCCGGGGGCTCTTTGGCCGTCGAGATGCTCGCGCAGGCCGCTCAGCCCGCAGCCAGGCGCAGGATGAGGTCGTAGCACGGGGTAGCGACCGGGGTGACCGAGAGCCGGGTGTTGTAGAAGATCAGCATGCCGGCGAGTTCCGGCACCCCGCGCATCGCCTCCAGCGTAAGGAGACGGGGGAAGGTGCGAACGAAGCGCACATCGACCATCGACCAGCGCGGATTCTCAGGGCCGCTCTTGGGATCGAAGTAGTCCGAGGCGGAGTCCCAGCTGGTGTGGTCGGGATAGGCCGTGTGCGCCACCTCGGCCAGACCGGCGATGCCGTTGGGCGCGGCGTTCGAATGGTAGAACAGCACATGGTCGCCGAGCGCCATCGCACGCATGAAGTTTCGCGCGGTATAGTTGCGCACGCCGTCCCAGGGGGCGGTGAGCTTGCGCTCGAGTTCGGCGATGCCGAAGACGTCGGGCTCGCTCTTCATAAGCCAGCAGCGCCTGCCGTCGGGACCCGCCGGGGGGATGGCGTTCGACGCTGCTCCGGCAGCGGGCTTCGCTGGCGGGCGTGGGCTGACCTTGTGCGCGGGGCGTGCTGCTTTTCGGCGTGCGGTCGGCATGTGCAGGGACGCGTTCAGCCCACGGTCGAGCTGCGCCGGCGGGCCGGCGGCGAACGGTCAAGCTCAGCCTGGAGCTCGCGGAAATCGAGCACGAACCAGTCGGCCTGGGCCTTCACCCGCTCGCGCACCACCACCCCACCGTAGCCGATGAAGCCGTCGGCGGGCGGGCGTGCCTCGAGGTCGGTGACACCGTCGCCGACCATGATCAGCGGCGCATAGCCGAAGCGGTTCTTGAGCTCGCTGATCGCCGCGCCCTTGCCGCCGCTGCGCGCGGTATGGGCCGAGGTGTCGAATCCGGCGTAGGTGCCGTCGCTGGTGAAGAGCAGGGTGTTGGCGATGAGCTGGGTGCGCGCCAGGCCGAGCCTCTTGATCACCGGTTCCGCCATGTGCGTGAAGCCGCCGGTGACCAGGTAGACCGCGACCCGCCGCCGGGTGAGGGCGTTGACCAGGTCGAGGATGCCGGGAGTCAGGCGCGGCGGATGCGTGCGCAGGCAGTCGGCGACCATGGACCGGCTCGGGCGGATGAGCTCGAGGCGCTGCCTGAGGGCATCCTGGAAGGGCACCGCGCCGCCCATCGCAGCCTTGGTCATCTCCACCACCTGGGCGCCGACCCCGGCATGGGCGGCGAGCACATCGATGCCTTCATCGAGGCAGACGGTGCTGTCGATGTCGAAGCACACCGCCTGCGCGTTGCGCCACAGGGCGTGGATGTCCGGGGAGTTGGGCAGGCTGCTCATGGTGGGGTGGCGAGTACCATAGGGGGGACAACGGGCGGTCCAGGCCCGGCCCGGACAAGGCGCATCGTTGAGGCCCAAGCCCGTTCAGCGCACCAGGTAGCGCAGGATGCGCGCGATCTCGGCCTTGAGGTCCTGGCGGGTGACGATGATGTCGAGCTGCCCGTGCGCGATGAGGAACTCGCTGGTCTGGAAGCCGTCGGGGAGCTCCTGCTTGATGGTCTCCTTGATCACCCGCGGTCCGGTGAAACCGATCAGCGCCTTGGGCTCGGCGATGATGACGTCGCCCAGGCTGGCGAAGCTCGCCATCACCCCGGCCATGGTCGGGTTGGTGAGCACCGAGATGTAGGGCAGGCCGGCCTGGGCGTGGCGGGCGAGCGCGGCCGAGGTCTTGGCCATTTGCATGAGCGAGAGCGCGCCCTCCTGCATGCGCGCGCCGCCGGAGGACGACACGATGATGGCCGACGACTTGGCCGCGGTGGCGCGCTCGATCATGCGCGTGAGCTTCTCGCCCACTACCGAACCCATCGAGCCGCCATTGAAGCTGAAGTCCATCGCCCCCAGCCCGACAGCGATGCCGCTGAGGGTGCCGGTGCCGCAAATCACTGCGTCCTTGAGCCCGGACTTGGCCTGCGACTGGATGATGCGCTCGACGTAGGGCTTGGAGTCGACGAAATTGAGCGGGTCGGCGCTCGTGATGTCGGGGTCGAACTCCTGCCAGGTGTCCTCATCGATCAGCGACTTGATGCGGTTGCGCGCCGCCATCGGGAAGTGGTGATTGCACTCCGGGCAGGTGTCCATGCGCTCCTCGACCAGGCGCTTGAACACCGTCTTGCTGCAGCTGGGGCATTTGACCCACAGGCCGTCGGGGATCTTCTTGGGATCGCGACCGGCGGCGCCGCGGCGTAAACGATCGAGGACCATGTCGTCTCCGAAGGGAGACTGTAGGGCCCACGGCGCGTGCGCCAAGCCCTCGACGGGCGCGGGCGCATTGCATTTGTCGCACCCGATCTACGCTCGCCCAAGGAGGTTGCGCCCATGCGTCGATCCGTCCCCCTGGCCCTGGCGCCGGTCGCCTCGCTGCTTCTGCTGTGCACGAGCCTGGTCGGGGCCGCCGAGGGTGACCCGCCCGCCAGCCCGCCCGCCAACCCGCCCGCCAACCCGCCCGTCCATGAAGATGCCGTGGTCCACGCCACCATGGCCAAGAAGGCCAAGGTGCACTACGGGCCGAGCCTGAACTCGCGCGAGGCCGCCATGCTCGACGCCGGTACCCCGGTCGAGGTGCTCGGCATCGCCCAGGGCCTGCCCGACTGGCTGGT
>JAYVMM010000261.1:0-1505 GCA_043758975.1 Planctomycetota bacterium
CCGCGGCCCCGGTGAGCAGGGCTGGTCGGACGCGACAGGACTGCCGCAGCACTGGAGCGAGAAGGAGCACGTGCAGTGGCGCCGTGCGCTGCCAGGCGAGGGCTGGTCGTCGCCGGTGGTCTCAAGCGACGCGGTGTGGCTGACCACCGCGCTCGACAGCGGCCATTCGCTGCACGCGCTCAAGCTCGACCTCGCCAGCGGCCGCATCCTGGTCGAAACCGAGGTCTTCACCAACGACGTGGTGCCGGTCAAGCACGACCGCAACTCCTATGCCTCGCCGACCCCGGTGCTCGATGGCGAGCGCGTGTTCGTCCATTTCGGCGCCATGGGCACCGCCTGCCTGTCGAGCAAGGATGGCCACAAGCTGTGGGAGAACCGCGACATCAAGGTCAAATTCGAGGTCGGCGCCGGGGGCTCGCCCATCCTCTACCATGACCGCCTGTTGATCACCTTTGACGGCACCGACGACCAGTTCGAGGTCGCGCTCGACGTCCGCACCGGCAAGCAGCTGTGGCGAGCGCAGCGCTCGGCGGTCGAGCGCCTGAAGAAGGTCTCGCCCTCATCGCGCAAGTGCTTCGGCACCCCGCTGCTGCTTCACCTCGACGGTCGCGACGAGAGCCTGACCACGGCAGCGGAGCGCCTCTATGCCTACGATCCGCAGAGCGGTAGCGAACTGTGGCACATCGACTATACCGGCTACTCCAATGCCGCGCTGCCGGTCACCGACGGCAAAATGCTCATCCTGCCCACCGGCTACGACCATTCTTCGATCTGGGGCGTCACCCTCGGGGCGCTGAGCGGCGACGTCACCGCCTCGCACGTGGCATGGAAGGTGCCCCTGCCCGGGGTCTCCCAGGCCTCGCCGCTGCTGATCGATGCGCGTGCCTACGTCCTCACCGACAACGGCATGCTCAACTGCCTGGACGAGACCAATGGCGCAGTGCTGTGGAAGGAGCGCCTGGGCACCGATTTCGCAGCCTCGCCGATCTATGCCGATGGCCACATCTACTTCTTCGACACCCGCGGCAAGGCCACCATCCTCGCGCCGGGCGCAGCCTTCACCGTGGTTGCGACCAATCAGCTTGACGACGGCTGCATGGCCAGTCCGGCGGTGGTGGGCAAGGCCCTGATCGTACGCACCAAGACCAGCCTCTACCGTATCGAGTAGAAGCGTCCCGAGGCGTCGATGCTCAGGCGCACCCCGGGGGCATTAACTTCATTGAGGGACCGCTATCGCGGTCGCCTGCATATATGCGGGAATGATCGTGCCGGTTGATGGTTATACGCCTATTGTGATGGCGATCCGGTCAGCTGATGTGGCCTCATTCGCGTCGTCAGGCCTCTCCTAAAATTGGATTCGGCATAGGGATCGAGGCGAATCTTGAACCGGGGTAAAGAGGCGCCACGCTCAGGCGATGACCTACGCCGATTCCGGACGTCTCATCACCACATCCAATTCTGGAACCGCGGTACGCGTCTTCGGGCTGATCTTCATGTCCTTCGGG
>JAYVMM010000262.1:0-1896 GCA_043758975.1 Planctomycetota bacterium
CCATTGGGCCCGATGTAGCCGATGATCTCGCCGCCGCCGATCGCCAGGCTGATCCCCTGCACCGCCTTGACCTCGCGGTAATTGCGCGCGAAAAGGTCGCGCAGGCTGCCGACCACGCCCGCTCGGCGGTCGAAGGTGCGGAAGGTCTTGCTCAGGCCTTCGGCGACGATGACGGGGCTGGGGGGCACGCGCGCCATGGTGGCCCGCCCGGCGACCGCGCCAAGGGGGCCGTTGCGCCGGGGTAGATAAGCGGGACTGGTGATGCAAGCGGCGACCGGGGGGAGCTCAGCTACGACCGCCACGGGCATCTTTACCTGATGGCGGAGGGCGGTTACCCTCCAGCAGCACCCCACCATGTCGCAGCCGCTCCTCGCCCTCAATCATGATTGGCACCGCCAGCGCGCCCATTTGCGCTCGGGGCGCACGCGTCCGCCGCCATTGGTGGCGGCGGGCATCGACCTCGCGCAGTCGCCGGAGCGCGGGCGGGTGGTCAACCTCGGCGGCCTGGCGGTGATCTTCGGGGTCTTCCCGGCCAGCCTGGCGGAATTCCTCGAGCTCGCTCGCTTGCGCCTGCACCTCGGCGCCGGCCAGGCGCGCGAGCTCGATGCCGTGCTCAACACCCGCATCCTGGCGATGTGGGCCTGGCTGCCGACCCTGAGGCAGGACTGCTACCTCGAGCTCGACCGCGCCACCGGCGAGGAGCATCTCTGGCAGGTCGGCCCCGGCCCCGGCGAAGGCGTCGAGCTCGCCATCGACCAGGTCCACGAGGAGCTCGATGCCGCCTTCCTTGACGCCCTGGTGCTGAACGGGCCCGGGCACTGGGGTGGCGAGAGCGGGCTGGCCAAGCTGGTCGAGCGCTTCGGGCGCCAGCCGCTGCTGGTCGCCGCCCAGATCGCCGATCTGCTTGACCACCAGCCCAAGGAACCGCAGCGCGCGCTTGAGCGCGCGCGCGCACGCTGGCCCGAGCTCAGCCTGGCGCAGGAGGCCGGCTGGGCGCCGCTCGCCGACAGCGAGCATCCCTGGGTGGCAGTGCAGCTCGGGCGCCTCGCCCTGCGCCTGGGGCTGGTGCGCGCGGCGCGCCTCCTCCTGCGCCAGGGCGGCCATACCGAGGTCGCGCCGGTCGCCCATTTCGACCTCGGGCAAGCCTGCGAGGCGCTCGGCGATCTGCAGGCGGCGGAATCGGCCTTCGCCCGCTATGCCGCCGCGCGCCCGAGCGATCCCGACGCCTGGCGCCGCCTGCTGCTCTGCCGCCTGCGCCTCGGCCACTTCACCGTCGCCGAGGAGACTCTGCGCCGCTACCGCTCCTCCGGCGGCAAGGACCACGACCTCGCCGAGCGCTTCCTCAGCACCATTGCGCGCGGCTCGCTGCGCGGCGACCAGCGCGCCAACCTGGTCGGCTGGCTGGGTGCCCGCCTGCAGGAGGCGCTCCAGCGCCGCCTGCCGCTGAGCCGGCTGATCGACGAAATCTGCGCCCGGCGCGGTGGCGCCAACCCGGAGCAGGCCGAGCTTCAGCTCAATGCGCTGATCGACGCCCTGCGCCTGGAGGTGGCGGCGTGCCTGCCGGCGGAATCCCCAGCCAGGCTCGACGATGTGGTGCGCGTGGCCCTGCTCGGCATGCCGCTGCATGACCGCCACCGCTCCGCCCGCGGCCTGGCGCCGGAGGGCGTCGCCAGCTACGCCTTCGAAGCGGTAGCGCTATGGGCCGGCCTCGGCCAGGGCCGCGACCTGCTCGCGCCTCTGGCTGGCGGACCGGCCCTGCTCGGGCTGGCGCGCTTCGCCTGCGCGGCGCCGCGGTGAACCCCTGGCCTGATCCTGCGTTTATTGCCTGCGCCAATGCCCTGCCCCCGGAAGGCGGCGGCGCTGGCTGGAGGGAGGCGGGGTGGCGGGCGACAGCGG
>JAYVMM010000263.1:0-4443 GCA_043758975.1 Planctomycetota bacterium
GCCAGCCCCGACTTCACCCCCGACCAGGAGGCGACCCTGGCCATCGAACTGCTGCAGCAAGCGGCTGACGCCCCGGGCTTCGCCACCGATGCGGCGGCGGCGGTGACGGCCAACACCTCGCGCCAGTTCCTGATCAAGGCCCTGGCCGCGCCGGTGGCGGCGCGCGCAGCGGTCGAATCGGCGGCGCTAGCGACCGCACTCGCCGCGCGCACCCCGGCGATCAATTGGGGAGCGGACGCCCCGGCGGCGCCCGGCACCTTCACCCTGCACTACACCGGCCCAGCGACCATCAATGCCGGCGCCACCGTGCCCCTAACCTTCACCGTCGACAACGCCGGCGATGCCCCGGTCGGTCGCCTCTACGGTGTGGTCAAGACCGACAAGTACAGCCCGCTGTGGGAAGATGAAGTGATCTTCGGCGCGGTCGCCGGCCACCAGACCGGCAGCGGAACGCTCTCCTTCCGCGTGCCGCCCCGGCTCTACGCCGGCGAGGAGCGCTTCACCCTCGAGCTCTTCCACGACGGCTCGGCGACCGCCCTGGCGCGCATCCCGGTCAGCCTCCAGGTGAGCGCTCAGCCGCGCCCGCACTTCAGCTACCGCTGGGCCCTGACCACCCCCGGCGGCGAGGCGCGCCTGCAGCCTGAGGAGCAGGACACCCTCACCATCACCTTGAGCAACGATGGCGCCGGGCCCTCCTCCAAGGTCGACCTGCGCATCTACAAGGACAACGACCCCTACGTCCAGCTCGGCGACAACCGAGTCAAACTCGAGCCGCTCGCGGTGGGCGCCTCGGCGACCTTCAGCGTCCCGCTCAAGCTGCTCAAGGAGATCAAGCGCGCGGGCAAGCCGGCGCCCTACACCGGCAGCCAGGTCAAGCTCCAGGTGCGGGCAGAAGAGCTCTACGACGAGCCCATCGATGGGCGCTTCCGCGCCGTGCTCTTCCACACCCTCAACCTCGCGGTCAATGAGCCGGTGGCCCCCCACCCGATCACCCCGCCGATCCTCAGCCTCTCCTCGCTCACCCCCATCGACGCCACCCATGTGGCGCTCGCGATCAAGGTCGCCGATCCCACCCTGCGCTTCCTCTCCGTCTTCCAGGAGGAGGAGAAGACCACCCTCCTGCCCGCGGCCAAGCTCGGCGCCGACGGCATTTTCACCGCCCAGATCACGCTCAAGCCCGGGATCAACTCCGTGCGCGTGCTCGCCACCGGCCAGGACGAGATCAACGAGGTGCTGCCGGTGCGCCTGTGGGGCGAGGGCGCCGCGGCGCCGGCGTCGGCCAAGGCGGAGCCGGAGAAGCCCAAGGCGGACCCGACGCCGCCGTGAGCGCCGCGCGGGCTGTAAAAATTACACGCCGGCGGCGCAACTCTGGCCGGGGCCGGGCGTAATCCCTCGGGCCATGACCAGCGCCCGCCGCCACCGCACCGCCTCCCCGTGCCGCCGCCAGCCACCGCTGCCCGCGCTGCTCGCGCTCGCGGCCCTGATCTCGCTCGCGGGCCAGTCGCTGCCGCGTGCGGCCGCCGGCGCGGAGCGGCCCACCGCCCTGGTCGACCAGCTGGTGTTCGGCACGCCCGCCTCCGAGGCCGCGCACCATCTCACCGAGTCCGGCAGCGAGGTGGTGTCGGGCGGGCTCGGCCAGCACGCACGCCGTCTGCTGCCCACAGGCAGCGGCGACTGGCAGGGCGGTCGGCTGCGCATGACGGTGAAGCTGGGCAGCCAGCGCCCGCTCTACGCCACCGTGCGCCTGTGGGGCTCCGAGGGCTCACCCGACCGCCTGTTCCTGTTCTGCAACGGCCGGCAGATCGGCTACCGCCACCTCGGCGACATCGACATCCTCGACGTCGGCGCGCATGAGCCGCCTTGCACTGGGCGCTTCTACTACGTCACCACCCCGCTGCCCGAGACCCTGCTCGCCGGCACCGGCGAGGCCGAGCTCGAGATCCGCAGCAGCGGTCCGATCTGGGGCTACGGCGACACCTTCGAGCGCTACCAGAAGCCGATGAGCGAGCCCACCCGAGGCATCTACGCGCTCTACCTCCATACCGCGCCCTGCTTTGTCCCGCCTGGCGACGAGGCGCAGGGCGCCACGCCCCGCGACCCCCCGCTGCGCACCGCCCCGGGGCCGGAAGTGATCGAGCAGGTGCAAACGCGCGTCAACCACGAGATCGACGGCGAGCTCGCCCAGGGCCAGCCCCTCGGGCAGGTGCAGCTGTACTTCCTCGCCCGCGCCACCTTCCAGCCCTGGACCCATGCCTGGCGCAACCCCTCGGCGATCGAGCGCATCCGCGCCGGCGTCGACAAGCTCTATGAGCGCTTCGCCGCCGATCCGGGCGAGGTGCGCGCGGACAAGGGCGTCTACAACAGTGAGTGGTTCGCCACCGGCATGGCAGCCGAGGCGGTGCGCCTGGTCGCGGGCGAGCTCGGTTCCGCACTCGACCAGCCCATCGTCCAGGGCGGCATGGTGCGCCGCCGCGCCTGGGCGGAGATGTTCAGCGACAGCCGCGACCACCTGCGCCACCACCGCCGCCAGTACACCAACCAGTCGATGATCGTCGACATGAACATCTACCGCTGCAACCGCGCGCTCCAGGCCATCACCCCGGCGCTCGCCCTGCCCGAGGCGCAGGCGCTGCGCTACCTGCGCGAGGCGATCGGCCTCGCGCCCTGGCGCGGCAGCGACACCGACCATGGGCCGGAGCTGCCGCTGGGCGAGCACTACCTCCAGCTCACCGCCCGCGGACTGACGCGCGAGCTCGGCTTCGTCGGCTACTACGGCGAGGTCATCGACTGGGTGAGCGCGATCTACGAAGCGACCTGCGTGCCGGGCCAGGAGGGCGATCCGTCGATCAAGGCCCAGGTCGTGGCCATCGCCCGCGCGCGCGCGGTGTTCCGCTACCCCATGCTCGACGCCGATGGCGCGCGCGCGATGCGCATCGAGGCGGTGGTCGGCTGGCGCGACGACCACTATCCCGGCGATGTCACCTATGCCGAGAGGCCGACCTGGGACGCCTCGCCGCTCTATGCCACCGCCATCACCCGCGATCCCCGCCTGGTCGGCGCCGTCCAGCAGCAGCTCGCCGACCACCAGCTGTTCCACGCCATCGCCACCGAGCTCAAGGAGGGCGGGCTGCGCACTACCGCCGGCCTGCTCGGCATCCCTGCCCAGTACCAGGCCATCCTCGGCGAGCCGGCGCAGAGCTGGCGGCTGCCGATGAGCCCGGGGCAGCCCGACTTCGTGTTCGCCGACGAGGAGGACGGCGTGGTCGCACTCAAGCACGGCGACGAGATCCTCTACGCCTCGCTCTACTGGCGCGCGCGCTTCGCCATCAACCATCTCGCGCGCTTCCACCACATCACCCCCGCCTTCGATCGCATCGCAGTGGTGCGCCAGGAAGAGCAGTTCGAGCCGAGCGGGCAGACCTGGAAGCGACCGGACTGGACCGACTTCGGCTTCGCCAACGGCGGCCACCGCTACCCGGTCGAGCTGCATTCCGCCGAGGCTGGCGAGGAGCTGCCGATCGCGCGCTTCGCCGCCGCCGACGGCTGGAAGCCCGGCGCCGAACACCCGCTCGCGGGGCGCGCCGCCTTCTACCAGTGCCGCTACGGCCGCTATCTCATCGGCATGAACGCCGCCAGCAGCCAGACCGTCGCCCTCGTGGTGCCGCACGGCGTGGGCGCGGTGCGCAACCTGAGCGCGGGCGGCGCGTTAGTCGCGGGCGAGACGGTGGGGGTCGCGCCCGGCACCACCGTGGTGCTCTCCTGCACCGAGGACGAACGCTAGGTTGAATTCCCGCCCTATCGGCCCCTGATACCTGGCCGCCAGCGGCACATCGCGCCCTAAGAAGTGCCCGAACAACGAGGAGAACCCGAATTCCTGCTCACGCTCAGAAATCGTCCGCTCCCGCCTTGGGCGCAACCGGGGCGGGCGCTGGCGGTGGTGGAATGGGCGCGGCCGCTGCGGAGATGGGATCGATCGACCACTGCAATTGCGAGATGGTCCCGGCCACCTGCTGCATCCAGAGGTAACCACCGAAGCCGCGCGCGCTCTTCTCCAGGATGGTGGCTCGATAGACGGTCACGCCATTGATTTCGACCGATAGGCGATTGGCGATGACGGTCATGCGGATGCGGTTATCGACCCCCGGGCCGGTCGGGGCGGCCACCGGCAGGTAGCGGTACGGCCCCTTTCCGAAGCACACCGAGGTCAGGCCATCTTGATGGGGATTCAGATTGACGGTGAGGATGGGCGTCGGATCGCCTTGGTCCTCGGGTCGGCACAGTCCGAAGCCGACGAAATTGCCATCATCGTTGGGCTTCACCTTGCCGAAATCGTAATGGATGGTGCACGAGAGCGACAGGTCGTGAGCGGGCGGTCCCAGGTTGAGGAGATTGCGCCGTCCCTTGGGGACCGCATAGGTCACGTCCTTACCGGTCCGCAATTGA
>JAYVMM010000264.1:0-1904 GCA_043758975.1 Planctomycetota bacterium
TCAAGGGTGTTGGAGAGGGTCTGGTTCTGCTCGCGCAGGGCCTTGATCTCCTCGTCGTTCTTGCTGATGGTCAGCTTGAGCGACTGGATCTCCTTGTCCTTCTCGGTCTTGTCGTTGTCCTTCTCGCGGTTCTTGACCTGGAGGTCCTGGATCTGGGTGTTGAGGCTGATGATGTTGTTTTCCGCGCGCACGTGCGCGTTGGACTCGTCGGCGATCTTCTGCGCCGCCAGCTTGTTCTCCTCGTACAGCGTCTTGGTGTCTTCGTTCCAGCGGCGCTTCCAGTTCTCGCGCGTCGCATAGAGCGTCATCTCGACGAACATGAAGGCCAAGGCCAGCAGCAGATTGAGAACGATGAAGACTTTCACGGTGGTGCTCATGGTCGTCGTGCTCCCGAGAGGGGTAGATCTCGAATTCGGTTATTTCGTGGCGGCTTCGGCGGCGGCGGCAGGCTTGGCGAGGCCGTCTTCTTTGCCTGCGCCCTGGGCGCGGACGTCGAGACGCTGCTGCAGCTGGTACTTGTACAGGACTTCGTTGGGGATGGCGGCATGGCCGACTGCATCGGCGGCGGCGGTGCGCACCCGCAGCTGGGCGGCGGCGGCGAGCGCCGCATCACCCTCGCTGTAGGTGAACTGCAGCGCCTTGAGCAGGATCGCCACCGAGGCGTCGGTGGTCGGGTTGAGCTGGCCGATGGCGTAGAGCCAGGCGGCGCGCAGGTCGGGCTTGAGCTGCGCGTCCTGGGTGCCGTAGACGTCGGTGACCTTGCCGATGAGGGCCTTGACGGCATCGCCGTTGGGCGCCATCGCGGCATGGCCGAGGGCGACCAGGGTCTGCAGCCGGATGGTGTCGGTGCGTGCCTCGAGGGTCTTGAGCAGCGCCTCGGCGGCCTTGGCAAGGTCGTACTGGGTGCGCGTGGGGTCGGGCTGCTGCAGCGCGATGGCGGCGCGCAGCGAGACCTCCTCGGCATCCTCGCGGTTGGCGTTGGGCAGGTCGGACTTGGCCACCGCGGCGTCGATCTGGCCGGCCATGTCGACCGAGTTGAACGGCTTCTGGATGAAGCCCTTGATGTTGGCCTTGCCGTCGAATGCCTTCTGGATCTTGGCCGCGAGCTCGGGATTGTCGGGCAGCGAGATGAACACCGGGGTCTTCTCGGAGCGCCAGTCCTTGGCCAGCTTGTCGACCAGGGTGTCGGCGCGCTGCTCGTCGACATTGATGATGCCGCCATGCTCATCGCGCACGGTGGGGATGAGGTCGCCAGCAATGACGATGGCGTCCTTGATCGGCGATTCCTCGAGGCGCTGCATGGCCTCGAAGCCATCCTGCACCGCGAAGACGCGGAAGCCCTTGCCCTGCAGCTGCTCGCGCGCGACGTTGCGTTGGCGGTAGTCCTGATCGACCACCAGCACCACGCGGTTGCCCCACTCACCGACGGCGTCGGCGAGGATCGGCACCACCTTGTCGGCGTTGAAGAACTTGAGCGCGGGATCGAGGTGGGCGAGGGTGATGGCAGCCTGGTAGCGCACCATCTTGTCGCTGTGGTCGAGCGCGGCCACCAGCGCGGTGCCGGTCTTGTCCGCGGCCAGGCCGGCGGTGGGCAGGGTGGTCTCGGGCTTGGCCAGGGCGCGATCCTGGAGCAGGCGCATGAGGTAGACCGCGACGTCGAAGCGGTCGGTGACGATGCTCTCCTGCACCGCACGCATGAGGTGGTCGGCGCCGAACATGCGCACGCGCAGGCTCATCTCGCTGAGCGCGGCGACGCGCTCGGCGATGGCGTCGGCGGCCTCATCGGGATGCTGGACCGGGGTGGTGCGCTCCTTGGACAGGCGCACGCGCTTGTTCGCCTCGACGTCCTGCGCCGCGAGGATGGCGGCGAGCAGCGGCTGGTAGCCGGTGAATGCCGGGTAGTA
>JAYVMM010000265.1:0-2383 GCA_043758975.1 Planctomycetota bacterium
TGGCATGGTCCATCAGCTCGATCAGGCGCGGCACCAGGCGGCGGTCGCGCAGGATGGGGCCGACGTAGGCGAAGGTCTCGAGGTCATCCGGGTCGGTGACGTGCTCGCTGCATGTGGCGATGAAGGGCAGCAGCTTGCGCGCCATGCCGCGGTGGCCCTCCTTGAGCAGCTTGAGGGTGATCTGGCAGGCGCCGTAGATGTCGTTGAATTCCGCCCGCATCAGCGCGTTGGCCAAGCGCGGCATCAGCTGCGGCCGGCAGTCGGCGCGCAGCAGGGTGAGCACCGCGGAATCCATGTCATCGCTGTCGTTCTTGGCGCGGTTCATGCGCTCGATCTGGTTGTCGACGAAGCCGGAGTCGCCGCCGGCGGCGGCAGGCAGCGCGAGTTCCCAGGCCACATCCTTGGCTGCCGGGCCGGGCCCGGCGCTGCCGCGCGCCACTGTCCCGCCCCCACCGGCGGCGTTGGTGCCGGTGCCGGCCACCTTGCTCCCCGCCGGGGCCTGGGCCGCCGCCACCCAGCGCTCGCCGACCCGCACCTGGCCGAGGCGGGAACGCGCCGCTTCGTAGTCCTTGTCGATCTCGATGCACTTACCCCAGTACTGCCGCGCGGTGGTCGGCTTGTTGTGCTCAGCGCACCACTCGGCGAGGGTGAAGACGGCATCGACGCTGCCCATGTCGGTGCGCTTGATGACGTCCTGCAGGGTCTCCTCGGCGCGTACCGCGCCGCACAGCAGCAGGAGCAGACAGACGCTTCGGACCATGGTGCCTCGAGGGGGCGGGAGGGAGCGGACGTGCACAGGTGAACTTAGGGAAATGATGAGTTTAAACGCCAGCAACTGTCCTAGGGTTCGACGATTGAGCCGAGCTACCCCCACCGCTGTGTGCCACGGGCGCCGGGCGCAGGCGCTCGGGCCGCCAAGGCTTGCCGGCATAACGATTTGTGCTCCCAGGCGCACCCCATATGGTTGGCCCTCCAGCACCATCAGCGACCTCAAAGGACCCCCATGCCCATCCCCTATGTGATCGAGAAGGACTCGCGCGGTGAGCGCAGCTACGACATCTACAGCCGCCTGCTCAAGGACCGCATCATCTTCCTGGGCGAGGCGATCGATGACTTCGTCGCCAACGTGGTGGTCGCTCAGCTGCTCTTCCTGCAAAGTCAGAAGCGCGATGCTGACATCACCTTGTACATCAACAGCCCGGGCGGGGTGGTGAGCGCCGGTTTCGCCATCTACGACACCATGGCCTACCTCACCTGCGATGTCGCCACCGTGTGCATCGGCCAGGCGGCGAGCATGTCCGCCTTCCTGCTCGCGGCCGGCACCAAGGGCAAGCGCTTCGCGCTGCCGCACAGCCGCATCATGATCCACCAACCGATGGGCGGCACCCAGGGCCAGGCCTCGGACATCGAGATCCAGGCCAAGGAGCTCATCCGCCTGAAGAAAGAGCTCAACCGCATCATCGCCGAGAAGACCGGCCAGTCGGTCGACAAGGTGACCAAGGATAGCGAACGCGATCATTACATGAGCGCCGAGGAGGCTTGCGCGTATGGACTGATCGACAAGGTGGTGTCCAAGCCGGTCGTCGCCTAAGGCCCGGCAGGCGGACGCCACGGTGGCGCCCCGCGCTGCCGCTTCGCCCCCCGCCCGCCCAGCCCCCACCTCCCCCCGCGGAGCACACACCATGGTGATCAAGCACAAGAACCGGGATGGCGACAAGGCCGGCGACGTCTGCAGCTTCTGCGGACGCTCCGCCGACCAGGTCGAGCGTCTGATCAACGGTCCGCCCGGGGTGTCGATCTGCAACGAATGCGTCGATGTCTGCGCCACCCTGCTCCGGGACAACCAGCGTAGCAAGCGCGCCGGCGAGCAGCCCAAGCTCGGCAAGCAGCTCACCCCGAGCGAGATTAAGGCCCACCTCGACCAGTACATCATCGGCCAGGAGCAGGCCAAGCGCACCATCGCGGTGGCGGTCTACAACCACTACAAGCGCATCCGCTCCAACCTCGGCTCCTCCGGCGCCAACACCGTCGAGCTCGAGAAGTCCAACATCCTCATGCTCGGGCCGACCGGCTCGGGCAAGACCGCCATCGCCAAGTGCCTGTCCAAGTTGCTCAACGTGCCCTTCGCCATCGGCGATGCCACCACCCTGACCGAGGCCGGCTACGTCGGCGAGGACGTCGAGAACCTCATCCTGCGCCTGCTGCAGAACGCCAATTTCGAGATCCCGCGCGCCGAGATGGGCATCGTCTACATCGACGAGATCGACAAGATCGCCCGTTCAGCCGGCAATGTGTCGATCACCCGGGACGTCTCGGGCGAAGGTGTCCAACAGGCGCTGCTCAAACTCATCGAGGGCACGGTTGCCAATGTTCCCCCTGGCGG
>JAYVMM010000266.1:0-3274 GCA_043758975.1 Planctomycetota bacterium
CCCCACCACCGCGGCGCCGGCGGTGGCCTCGCAGCGCCGCACCAGCGCCTTCAGCTCGCTCGCCTTGGCCGCCAGCCGCTCGCCGCCGGGAACCCCGGCCAGGCGGCAGGCGCCCTCGGCGAAGGCGAGGTGCGGGCTGAGGTCGTCGTCGTGGACGCCGTGGTGGCCGCTGGTCTGGTAGACGATGTGCACGTGGTGACCGTGCTCGACCAGGCGGGCGATGGTGCCGCCCATGCCGATGACGTCGTCGTCGGGGTGCGGGCTGAACACCACCACGGTCTTCGGGTGAATGACGTCGTCGGGGCGCGGGATGTCGCCCGGGCGGCGGCGCGCGGGCGGCTTGCCGCCCGGCCAGCCGGTGATGCGCCCGACCAGGTCGCGGAAGGTCTCGAGATTGAGGCGGTCGGCGGGGCCGTGGCTATCGAGCAGCTCGCTCAGCCCGCAGGCCTGGTAGTCGTTGGCGCGCAGGGTGAGCAGGGCGCGCTTGCTGGTCTCGCTGACATCGATCACCGCCGCGCGCACCAGCGCGGCATCCCACCCCACCGAGCCGATCAGCCACGGCTTGCGCACTGCGCTCAGTTCGCTGCTGGCGTCGCGGTCGCACACCACTTCGGTGTCGCCATGGCCCTGCAGCAGGCTGGCCGGGCAACGCGTCTCGCCCGGCCCCTCGATCGCCGCCGCCACCGCCGCCGCCTTGTGCGCGCCGCAGGCGAGCAGCACCACGCGGCGGGCAGCGAGGATGGTCGCCACCCCCATGGTCACCCCGGCGCGCGGCACCTGCTCGACCCCGGCGAAATCCTTGGCCGCGGCCTGGCGCGTGCTGCGCGCCAGGCGCACCAGGCGGGTGCGGCTGCACTGCGGCGAGCCCGGCTCATTAAAGCCGATGTGGCCGTTGGCGCCGATACCCAGCAGAATGAGGTCGATGCCGCCGGCGGCGCTGATGGCGCGCTCGTAGTCGGCGGCGTGGTGCGGAAGGTCGTGCTCGTCGAGATCGCCCTGCGGCAGGTGGATGTTGGCGCGCTCGATGTCGATGTGGTCGAACAGCTCCTGGTGCATGAACGCCCAGTAGCTCTGCGCGTGGCTGCGCGCGAGGCCCTGGTATTCGTCGAGGTTGAAGGTCACCACGTGGCGAAAGCTCAGCTCGCCGGCGCGGTGCCAGGCCACCAGCTGGCGGTAGATCGCGAGCGGCGTGCGCCCGGTGGGCAGGCCGAGCACGCAGCGCTGACCGGCGGCGGCGGCGCGCTGGATAGTATCGCGCACCACCTCGGCGACGTAGCGCGCGGCGGCGGCGCTATCGGCGCAGACGCGGGTGGCGAGGCGGACCGGACCGGTGCCGGCAGCGATGACCGGGCTGCGCAGGGGAGTGTTCACCCGCGCCAGGATAGCTGGCCCAGCGCTGGCGTAGCGCCCCCGCACCGGTGAAACGCGGAGTTCCATGCCGCGGCGATGAGACGAAACCGCGGCAGGGCACAGGTCGTCGTCAGCACCCGCTCATGACCGCCATCAACGCTTCAGCTCGTCGGCGCGCCGCCGTCCGTATCAGGACTTCGGGCCCCTGATCGCCTGGCGCAGGCGCAGGTCGGCCGCGAGCAGCCACTCGGCCACCCGGTTGATCTCCGGGCTGGTGGTGAGGATGTAGCAGGTGGTGAGGTAGATGAGCGCGCCCAGCACCCACGAATTGATCGGGTTGGCGGCCATCCACTTCTCGTCGAAGAAGCCGAGGAAGCTCAGGGGCGGGATCAGCGCCACCGCGAGGAACAGCAGGATCAGCGGCAGTCCCACCAGCACGCGCCAGAGCCAAAGCCTTAGGCGCAGCTTCGCGACCAGGTACATGGCCAGCTCCTGAAGGATGGGCGGATGATCGCATCCGTCGTGCGCGGGGACAGGCTGCAGGGCGCAGCACTCGCCCCGCTCATGAACGCTATGATCACCGCAGCGGAATCCTCACGCCGGCGCAAGCATGGGGCCCACCGCCGGGTGGCGCACCCACCGCCTGGCGCCACCGACTGGTGGCAGGTGCCACTAGAGGATCCACCGGCGCCTGGCCAGGAAGCAGGATCGGCATCCCAATAGACGCTGCACCAGGCCGTTACACCGAAGGGCCCCTGTGGCCCTCCTAGCGCCCGACCGGCCCGGAGCGATTATGCGGTCCGGTGGTCACCATGAACTGGTCGGCGCTGCGGATGATGCTCGCGCCGCTGCGCGTGCTGGAGAGCGATTCGGCGGTGATCTGGAACAGCGCGTGCGCCCAGTACCAGTGCCCGGCGGCGGGATCGAGGCCGCTCGTGCGGTCGAGCAGGACATCGAACCACGGCTTGCGCGCATCCCAGGCGACGTTCTTGCGCAGCGGATTCTCGTTATGCCCGCGCACATGGATGCTGGCTGGCAGCAGCCGCTCATGGCTGATGCGCAACACCTGCTCCGGCTTGGCCACCGTCCACAGGTGCAAGGCGAAGAACGAGTTGCGCGACAGGAAGGCCAGGCAATCGGCGGCGTAGGGGTGGAATTCGCCTGCCGATGTGAGGGCGATGTCGAAGAGCTCGAAGGCGACATCCAGGCGCGTGCGCGCCTGGCTGCGCGCCTCCTCGGTGGCACGGCGGATGTTGAGGAAATTCGCCGCCCACAGGTTCTGCACCTGGGCACGGACCTCGGCATCGGGCATCGACGGCTCCTACCCGACTCTACCCTAGAGACCGGTCTGGCGCCAATGGCGGTCGACGTCCTCACTGGTGGGCGCCCCTGGCGCCCGCTGCCCCCGGCACTCAGGAAGCCGGGCGCTCGAGCGGTTGTTCGTCGTCCTCCTCGTCGTCGCCCTCACCTGGGATCTGGCCGGCGAGCAGCGCGGCGGTGCGCGCCTTGACGCTGCTGGCACCGAGCTTGTGCAGCTTGGCCGCGCGCGCGACCAGGTTGCCCTTGCCGGTGGTGAGCTTGGCGCGCGCCTCGTCGAAGCTGCGCTGGGCCGCGGTGAGGTTGCGTCCGACCGCGTCCAAGTCGTCGACGAAGGCGGCGAACTTGTCGATCAGCTTGGTCGCCTCAGCGAACACCTGCGCGGCATTGCGGTTCTGGCGGTCGA
Organism: Planctomycetota bacterium; assembly: GCA_043758975.1. Lineage (GTDB taxonomy): Bacteria > Planctomycetota > UBA11346 > UBA11346 > UBA11346 > BOG-1363. The sequence goes on from JAYVMM010000266.1 coordinate 3,074, forward strand.
GCTGCCACACCTGGGCGACCACGCGCAAGGTCGCGAGGAGGGTGGTCGGGCTGACCAGCACCACCTTCTCGGCGAAGGCGTCGATCCACAGCTTGGCATCCTCGGCCATGGCCGCGGCGAAGGCCGGCTCCGAGGGCAGGAAGAGGATGGTGAGATCCAAGGTGCGGGCGCCGAGCAGCTCGGGGTAGCGCTGCGCGGCGA
>JAYVMM010000267.1:0-1521 GCA_043758975.1 Planctomycetota bacterium
TGCGCGGAGAATCCCTGGCCGTCCCACCCGGTGCTGCAACAATCCCGACATGGCTGATCAGGATCCGCTCACCGACGATCGGCAGGAGACTACCACCGCCCCTCCAACGGTTGGCGAGACCCTCAGCCGGCGTGTCGCCCATCAGGCCGCCTTTGAGGCCACCCTCAAAGAAGTGTTCCTCGCCCAGCAGGTCCAGTTGATCGAGCCGATCGCCAAGGGCAGCAAGGAGACCGTGGTCTACGGCGGCTTCTACCATGGCGAGGAGGTCGCGGTCAAGGTCTTCGTGCCAGCGGTCGACGACCTCGAGGACGCCATCGCCGCCTTCGGCGCCTTCAAGGTCGAGTGCGAGAAGACCATGATCCTCTCGCGCCGCTCGAAGTCGATCCTCCAGGTGATCGAGTATGGCGATGCCGACATGCCGGGCGACCTGCCGAGCGAGCTGAAGGAGTTCTTCCCCGTCCACCTGCTGCCCTTCATGATCACCGAGAAGGCGCGCTTCGGTTCGCTCGACCGCGTCTTCAAGGGCCGCCGCCATCTCCCCGGCTTCGACCGCGTCAGCCTGCTCGAGGCGGTGGCGCGCGCCACCGACGGGATCAAGGAGGCGCACGACCACCAGGTCGCGCACCGCGACATCAAGCCGCAGAACATCCTCATCTTCGCGCCCGGCCAGGGCAAGATCGCCGACTTCGGCATCGCACGCTGGCGCTCTCGCCGCTCGAGCAAAGAGGCGGTGCTGCTGACCCCGAAGTACTCCAGCCCCGAGCAGGCCTTCTACGCCCTCACCGGCGAGCGCGAGACCCTGGTCGACATGCGCGGCGACATCTACAGCTGGGCGATCGTGGTCTACGAGGTGGTGACCGGCAACCACCCCTTCGCCTGGGCGATCAAGGGCATCAAGGATCCCATGGTCAGCCAGCGCACCCTGCTCAAGGCGATCGCCGCCAACGACCGGCGCGGCTTCCTGCCCACCGGCGACATCACCTTCGACTCACTGGTCTTCAATTGCACCTGCGACCTCAAGCACCGCGTCGGCGATATCGCCATCGCCAACAAGGTGCTGCGCCAGTTCACCCAGCGCCTGAAGATGCAGGTGCAGGAGCTCGATCCCCAGATCGCGGTCCAGATCGCGCCGATCACCCTGCCGCGCGGATAGCGGCGCGGATAACTGCGCGCCTCCTGGACGAATGGCGTACTCGAGCGGGGTCGTCGAGGGACTGAACAACAAGGTGAAACTCGCGACGAGTCCCACTCATGCTGTCTCAAGCACTGTACAACCTCCGGCAGCGACCGGCGCCGCAGCGGCTCCTCATGGTAGTCGCATGCGCGGTCTTCCTCTGCGTAGGCGTGGCCTTCTCGCTGACGCTCCTATTTGATTACGTGATACCGATCTCCGAACAGGAGAGCGCCCATGGATGGATCGCCATTCCCTGTACGGTGGAGAGCGTCTCCGGTGACAACGGGGGAAGGCGATTCAGGATATTCTTCTCCTATTCGTACGAGGGCCACGCCTATCGTTCCGAC
>JAYVMM010000268.1:0-2618 GCA_043758975.1 Planctomycetota bacterium
CGAGATCGAGATCGCGGACTACTTCGAGGCCCTGCTGCGCCTGGGCGCGAATCCGCGCCTGGCCGCCAACTGGACGCGCGAGGAGGCCATCCGCCTGGCCAACGAGCACCACCAGCCGCTCGCCAGCGCCGCCCCAGCGGCGACCATGGCCAAGCTCATCCGCCTGGTCGAGGAGGGCAAGGTCGCGCGCGTGGTGGCCAAGATGGACTGCAGCGAGCTCTTCGCTTCCGGCGAGGAGCCTCAGGCCTTCTTCGAGAAGCGTGGCAAGATCCAGGTCCAAGACGCCGGCCAGCTCAGCAGCTGGGTGGCGCAGACCATCAGCCAGGAGGCCAAGGTGGTGGCCGACGTCAAGGGCGGCAAGCTCGCCGCGCTCGGGCGCCTGGTGGGCGTGACGATGAAGCTCAGCGGCGGCAAGGCCGAGCCCAACGCGGTGAAGGCCGAGCTGATGCGCCAGCTCGGCGTCACCGGCGGCTGAGCGCGCACCACGCGGACTTCCCGGCGCGGCCCCGGCACGCCAGCGCAGCGACGGCAGCGACGGCAGCGACCGCCTCAGCCTGGGGTCTTGTCCGGGAATGGGCACAGCCGTCGCAGCGGGCAGCCCGGGCAGTGCGGGCTGCGCGCGGTGCAGCAGTAGCGCCCATGCAGGATCAGGTAGTGGTGCGCGTGCTGGCGGAAGCGCTCCGGGATGCGCGCGACGAGCACCGCCTCGGTCTCCAGGGGGGTGCGGGTGTTGGCGATGCCGAGGCGATTGGCGAGGCGCTGGACATGGGTGTCGACGGCGATGGTGGGTTCGCCGAAGGCGACGTTGAGCACCACGTTGGCGGTCTTGCGTCCGACCCCGGGCAGCGCCTCGAGGCTGGCGCGGTCGTGCGGCACCGTGCCGGCGTGGCGATCGATGAGCAGGCGGCTGAGCGCGAGGATGTTCGCCGCCTTGGTGTTGAACAGTCCGATGTGGCGGATTTCCTCCTTCAGCCGCGCCAGGCCGAGGTCGAGCATCGCCTGTGGCGAGCGGGCAAGCTCGAACAGGGTGCGGGTGGCGGCGTTGACCGCGCGGTCGGTGGCCTGGGCCGAGAGCACCACCGCCACCAGCAGCTCGTAAGTGGAAGAATAGACCAGCTCGGTGCGCGGATCGATGCGCCGGGCGAGGATCGCCATCATGCGCGCGAGTGCGGCGTCACTGAGCGCTCCGGCATGCGCGATGCGCGCTGTGCGTGCCGGGCGCCGCCCGCGTCTGCGTCCGCCAGCCGCCGCCGCCGCCCTAGTTGCCATGAAGCGGTCGCCACTGGTCGCCAAGTGCGCTGCAGCTGCCGCGCTCGAGCACGAACAGCTGGGCGCAGGCGGCGCAGGAGAAGAGGTGGCGCGCTCTACGTGGCGGGCTCGCCGCCTGCAGCGCCGGCCACGGGCAGGAGCCTTCGACCAGCTCGAGGGTGCGCGCGGCGAGCACCGGGGTCAGGCGCTCGACGAGGGCGCGATAGGCGGTGGCGGAGCCGACTGGCACGGGCAGGAAGAAGGGGTCGCAGAGGTCGCACATCGATGGAGCCGTACTGGTGGGCGCAGGCAGGGGTGGGCGCTCAGGAGCGCAAGCGCAGCTCGATTGCGCGCGCGTGGGCCTCCATGCCCTCGGCACGCGCCAATGCCACGCCGGCATCGGCGCAGTGGCGGAAATCGTTCTCGGCGAGATTGATGATCGAGGTCCGGCGCAGGAAGGTGTCGGCGCCGATCCCCGACCACATGCGCGCAGAGCCGCCGGTGGGCAGGGTGTGGCTGGGCCCGGCAACGTAGTCGCCGATCGGCTCCGGGCTCCACGGGCCGACGAAGATGGCGCCGGCGTGGACTAGCTTGGGCAGCAGGGAGGCGGGGTCGCGCACCATCAGCTCGAGGTGCTCGGGGGCGATGCGGTTGGCCACCATCACCGCCTCGGCGGCGCTGCGGCAGCGCACCAGGCGTCCGAAGCGGCGGATGCTCTCCGCCGCCACCGCGCGGCGCTCCTCGGGCAGGGCGTCGAGCTGGTCGCTGAGCTCGGATTGGATGTGCGCGGCGACGTCATGGCCGATGGTCACGCATACCGCCATGGCGAGCACATCGTGCTCGGCCTGCGACAGCAGGTCGGCGGCGACGAAGGCTGGGTTGGCGCCGGCATCGGCGATCACCAGCACCTCGCTCGGCCCGGCCAGCATGTCGATGTCGACGCGACCGTAGGAGTGGCGCTTGGCCAGGGTGACGTAGATGTTGCCCGGGCCGACGATCTTATCGACGCGCGCCAGGGTGGCAGTGCCGCAGGCGAGGGCGGCGATGCCCGGGATGCCACCGGCGCGGTAGACCTCACCCACCCCCACCGCGTGGGCGGCGGCGAGCAGCTCGCGTGCCACGCTGCCGTCCTCGCGCGAGGGCGTCACCAGCACCAGCTCGGAGACCCCGGCGACACGCGCCGGCACCAGGTTCATGATCACTGACGAGAACAGCGGCAGCGCGCCCTTGGCCCCACCCGGGATGTAGGCGCCGACGCGCGCGAGCGGGGTCCAGCGCACCCCCAGCGGCTCATCGAGTGCAGTGCCGAAGGAGCGCGGCAGCAGGCGGCGCTGGTAGCTCTCGACATGGTGGATGGCGAACTGGATGGC
>JAYVMM010000269.1:0-2181 GCA_043758975.1 Planctomycetota bacterium
GATGAAGGCGAACGTCGTGCGCGGCGACGGCGATGGCGGCGGCGACGGCGAGCGGCGCCCGCCAGGCGCGGCGTGGGCCGGGGGAGGAGCGCGCACCGCTGCGGCGCGCTGGCTGCGCGCGCACCTCGCCCATCACGCGTTCGATATAGCGCTCGCCATCGCGGTGGAGCTCGGAGAGCACCGGCGCGCTGAGGTCGACCGCGCGCAGCTCGGCGATGAGATGGCGGTGCATGCGCGCACTCTCGACCAGCTCGGTGCGGACTTCCCCGTCGACCGCCACCAGCTGCCCCAGCCTGCCAATTTCCTCCGCTGACAGCCCGCCGGCGAGGTAGCCCGCGATGAGCTCAGAGCCGCGCGAGCTCAAGGCCGCACCGCGCCGAGTTTGGCCGCGACGCAGGCGTGCAGCTTCCCGCGCAGCCAGTGCAGGTAGGATTTGACCCCGCTCAGGGTCTTGCCCAGGCGGGTGGCGCACAGCGCCAGCGGCTCGCCCTCGGCGTAGTAGCGCTGCACCAGCTCGGCGCCGGCAGCGGGCAGGCGCTTCAGGCAGTCGCGCAGGGCGTCGATGCGACCGCCATCGTCGTCGTCTTCGAGATCGGAGGCGGCGGCGTCGAGTTCGGCCAGGGCCATGGGCGAACTCGCAGGCGTACGCCTGATCCGCTTGACCTCGTCGCGCAGGACGTTGCGGGCGATGGCGCACAGCCAGGCGAAGCAGTTGCCGCCGGGGGTGTAGCTGGCGATGGCGCGGAAGGCGATGATGAAGGCGCGGTGGGCGATGTCGTCGGCCTCGATGCCGGGCGCGCACCAGCGGCTGGTCCACGCGCGCAGCGGCTGCTGGTAAGCGCGCACCACCACCGTGAAGGCTTCAGTGTCGCCGGCCTGGATGCGGCGGATGGCGTCATCGACGCTGAGTTGCAGGGTTGCATGGTCCATCGCATATCATGCATGGACGCAGTGGAGCGGATGTGTGGACGGGGCGTGCGCGCCGGCGGGCGCGCGCGTGACACAGTACCGCGCTCAGCGCACGAAGCGCAGCGCCGGCTTGCCCATCGAAGAGGCGTAGAAGATGCCGGCGGCGGCATCCCAGGCGAAGTTGGGTCCGGTGAAGCCGACCCGGAAGTCGGGCGGCAGAGGCGCCACCACCTTCCAGCTCGCGGCGCCGTCGTCGCTTTCGCTGATGCCCTGCTCCCCGACCACCGCCAGGCGGCCCGGCTTGTCGCCAAAGAAGGGGCCGTAATAGGCGCGCACCGCGCTGCCGAGCACCTTCCAGGTCAAGCCGGCGTCGCCGCTGAACTGCAGGCCGGCGTCGCTGGTCCAGTAGCCGTTGCCCTTGGCGTCGAGGCGCATGGCCAGGCCCGCGGGCTTGAATGCCGCAACCGGGGTCCAGGTCGCGCCGGCGTCGGCGCTGCGCTCGATGCCGTGGCCGCGGCTGGCGACCAGCATCCCGCCGGGGAACATGCCGACGGCGACGAAGCCCTTGCCGAGCGACGACCAGCTGTGGCCGGCGTCCTTGCTCAGCACGCCTTCGCCGCCGCTCTCGTGCTTGACCGCGATCATGGTCTTGGCCGCGGGATCGCTCCAGTCGGTGGCGCCGAAGTCGAGGTGGCTGAGGGTCGAGCCCGACCAGCTCTCGCCACCATCGAGGGTGAGCGCGCTACTGCCGTAGATCATGTAGCACATCATGCGCTTGCCGGCGGGGTCGGCATCGAGGGCGAAGCCGGTCTCGCAGCGCCCGCCGATGGCGTTGCGGTCGACGCGGGCAAAGGTCGCGCCATGGTCGGCGCTGCGCCACATGCCCTGGTCGCAGATCACCACGAACACCGCACCGGTGGCGTGGTCGAGGCTGATCCCGGCGGCGGCGCCGGGATAGCCGGGCTTCTTGTGCTCAACCTCGAGCGCGGCGATGATGGTGTCGGAGATGGCAACCCACTTGCCGCGCACCGGCTCTTCGCCGGCGGCACAGCAGCCGCCCAGCAGGCAGGCGAGGGCGGCGAGGGCGGACGGGCGGTGGCGGTCCATGTCGGCTCCGGTGGCGGCGGTCGCAGTGCGGGGAGGGCGCCGCCCGCAACAGGGCTCGGCGCCGGGACGGGTGTTGGCCACCCTACGGTCGCGCCGCGCGCGCGAAGGGGAAATCCGCACCCTGTCCAGGCGTGGGTGTGGCTGGGCGCGCGACCGGCGTGAGCG
>JAYVMM010000270.1:0-2049 GCA_043758975.1 Planctomycetota bacterium
CGGGCGCGCGTGCCGGACGCAGCGGCAGCGCCGGCAGCTCCCAGCGCTGCCCCGCTGCGGGCGCCCGCAGCCCAGCGAGGGCCGCGGCCTTCTCCGCCGCGGTGGGCGCGCGCAGCACCGCCTGCAAGGCGGCGACGTAGGCCAGGCCTTCCAATTAGCGCACCGTGAAATGGCGAGTGGTGAGCTCTTCGCGCACCAGGAAGCGCAGGCGCTCGAGGTCGACATTGGCGCCCGGGCAGGCGGTCGCCTTGCCGGGCACGTCGCGGTGGCCGATGATGCGGCTGACCGAGAGGGTGGGGACGTTGTGGATGAGCAGGGCGCAGAGCTCGACCAGGCGCCGCTCCTGGTAGGGATTGAAGCTGTCGGCCTCGAGGTTGCCGATCAGGCAGATACCGATGCCGTCCTGGTTGTAGGGCGCCTGCTCGGGCGCGGGCCCAGCATGGGCGCCGTGGGTCTGGGTGCGCCACCGGTAGGTCACGTCGATGCGTCCGAGCGGCATGTCGGTGCCGTTGCCGATGACAAAATGGTAGCCGATGCCATCCCAACCGCGCACCAGCTGGTGCTCGCGGTCGATGTCCTGCGACGAACTGCGCCGGGAGGCGCTGTGGTGGATGACGATCCAGCGCCAGGGATGGATGGGGGTGGCCGCCGGCGGCACGATGTCGGACCAGCTCAGGGCATCATCGGCGCGCGGCGGCGGGCGGGTCAGCACCCAGGCCAGGGCGGCGAGCAGCGCGAGGATGGCGCCGAACAGCAGGCGCCGGGTGGCCGGCTCGCGCGGTACCTGCTCGGCCGGCATCGCCTGCAGGCGCAGGGTGGTGCGGCGGGAGACCGGCGGGGGCTCGGGCGCGTCGGTCATTGGTCGAGGAATACCGCCACGTCGGCCACCGGCAGCAGGTTGCCGTCGTTGAGCGAGCGCCGGCGCAGGGCCAGGCGCCAGTAGGGGCGCAGGCGGTAGCCCAGGCCCTTGCCGTGCTCGCTGAGGCGGCGCACCGTCGCGGGCAGCTCACGGATCGGCCCGCTATGCGGCAGCGAGAGCGCGAACAACCCGCGGTAGTCCTCGATCTGAACCCCGGCGATGGGCGTCGGCAGCCCGGTGATCGCCAGGCCGACCTGGCAGGACCAGCGATCGGGCGCGGCATCATCTGGCGGTACGCTGAAGAGCAGGGTGGTCGGCCCGTAGGGCGACACCGCGTGGGCCTTCAGCCGGCCCATGAGTTCGGTGACAAGAGCCATCGGGGCAAGGGGATAGCCTTCGCTGGCGAGGCCGGCGAAGCGCAGATTCCCTTCCCGTTTCAGCAGCGGCTCGGCCACCAGTCCTCCCCCATGCGGATGCGTCAGCCAAGCGGTACAGACTCCCGCTTACCCGTCGGCCTGCTGGGCGCAAGGGTGGAAGCCGGCTCGCCTTATGCGGGCAGGCCCGGCGCGCCTGCGGACGCAGAAGTGCTTGCCTAGGCGGCGAAGGCCGCACAATTCAGCGCATTACCGCAATTCCGCCCGGCTGCCCATTAGCACAATACCCACTCGCACGCGCATCGGCACCCCGGACGCCCCCAGGCAGGCAATTGGCACACGCTCGCTTCGAGCCCCCGCCGGTTTTCGGCCCTAGCACCGCATCAGCACCGCATCAGCAACGCATCCACCACATCCCATCGAGGTACTTCCAGTGGCTACATCAGGTACAGTTGTTCGTTTTGATCGGCGTCGCGGCTATGGCTTCGTCGCGCCCGACGATGGTGGCGAAGACGTCTTCGTCCACCAGAACAACATCAATATGGTAGGCTTCCGGTTCCTGCAGGTTGGCGAGCGCGTCAGCTACGAACTGGAGGTCGGCGAGAAGGGCATGAAGGCGGTCTCGGTGGCGCTGGTCGAGCCGCGCGTGGTGCGTCCAGGTCGCGAGGATGGCGGTGGCGACTTCGCCGACGAGCCGCAGCAGGACGAGCGCGACAGCCGCGACGCCTATGCGGCGCGCCCGCCGCGTGAAGGCCGCGACAGCCGCGAGGCGCGCCCGCCGCGCGCCGCCGCCGCCGCCGCCGGCCCGCGCCACTC
>JAYVMM010000271.1:0-6424 GCA_043758975.1 Planctomycetota bacterium
TCGGCAACGTCCTGGTGGTCGCCACCCTGGACGTCGCCATCAGCCTGCGGCGCACCCACCGCCTGCACTGCCGCCTGGTCACCGTCGAGGGCGACGTGATCAACCCCGGCGGGGCGATGACCGGCGGACGCCAGCAGGGCGCCGAGGCCGGCGGCCTGGTCAGCCGCAAGAACGAGATCCGCAAGCTCGACGAGCAGCTGCGCGACCTGAGCGAACGCAAGAAGAGCGTCGGCGAGGCGCGTGACCTCGCCAAGAAGCAGGGCTTCGAGCTCTCGCTGCAGGTCGAGGAGCAGCGCCGCGCCATCCAGCAGGCCGACCGCGCGGTGGGCGAGATCAAGGCCCAGCTGATGAAGAGCGAGCGCGACCGCCTGCACCTCGAGGAGGCGACCAGCAGCTTCGGCGCCGAGCTCGAGGAGATCGCCGCCGAGATGGCCAAGATCGAGGCCGAGGCGCGCGATCTGCTCGGCCAGCACGAATGGTTCGGCGCGCTCAACCGCAAGCTCGCCGGCGACCTCGAGCGCCTGCAGGGCACCCTCGAATCCAAGGCCGCCGGGCGCAACCGCCTGCAGGAGGAGGTCAACAACCTGCGCGTCTCGCTCGCCACCACCCAGGAGCGCCAGGAGGCGGTGCGCAACCACCTCAGCCATCTCGTGCGCAGCCTGCAGGAGCTCGAGGACCAGCGCGACGAGCGCACCCGCCGCCTCGCCGCCCACGGCCACAAGCGCGCGGAGCTGACGCGCGCGCAGGAGGAGAACCAGGCCGCCTTCGCCACCGAGGCGGCCCAGGTCGGCGTGCTCGCCGAGCGCCTGGGCGCGCTCATCCGCGAGCGTGACTCCCTGCGCAACAATGCCGAGGAGCAGCGCCTGGGCGCCCGCTCGCTCAGCACCCGCGCGCGCGCGGTCGAGCAGGAGCGCCACCAGCTCGAGGTCAAGTCGGGTGAGGCCAAGGTGCGCATCGAGGGCCTCAGCCAACGCATCCTCGACGACTACCAGCTGGTGCTAGCCGAGGCCTTCGCCAACTACCAGCGCCCCGCCGACCTCGACTGGCCGGAGCTGCGCAAGCGCCTGGGCGACACCGAGCAGGAGCTCAATGCGCTCGGCCCGGTCAACCTCGCCGCCATCGACGAACTGCAGGAGGTGCAGGCGCGCGAGGAGTTCCTCGACCAGCAGTTCACCGATCTCGGCAACGCGGCGGAGAAGCTCAAGGGCATCATCGAGCAGATCAACGAGGTCAGCCGCAAGCTGTTCCAGACCACCTACCGCGAGGTGCGCCGCAACTTCCAGGAGCTCTTCCGCAAGCTCTTCGGCGGCGGGCGCGCCGACCTCGTGCTCGAGCAGCCCGAGGCGATCACCGAGACCACCCCGGAAGGCGAGGTGGTGACGCGCAAGCCCGAGCCGCTCGACATCCTCGAGGCCGGGCTGGAGATCGTCGCCCAGCCGCCGGGCAAGAACCCCAAGATCATCACCCAGCTTTCGGGCGGCGAGAAGGCGCTCACCGCCATCGCCCTGCTGTTCGCGGTCTACCAGACCAAGCCCAGCCCGTTCTGCATCCTCGACGAGGTCGACGCCCCGCTCGACGAGGCCAACGTCGACGTCTACTGCAGCATGCTGCGCGAATTCGTGCACGGTGCCGCCGGCACACGCGGCTCGCAGTTCATCGTCGTCACGCACAAGAAGCGCACCATGCAGCGCGCGGATGCGATCTACGGCGTGACCCAGAACGAGCCCGGGGTGTCGACCAAGATCAGCGTCAAGTTCGAGGAGGTCACCACCCTCGCCGGAAGCGAGCACGAGCTGGCCCCCACCGTGCCCGGCGCCGGGCCCTACGCCGGCTGATGGCCGCGCGGCGCCGCCGACTCTCTTGCCGCTGGATGGGCTGACCCCGGCGGCTAGGGTGACCGCTATGGCGGGGCCGTCCCCGCCGCCCGCATGCCCAACGCCCCCTCCCCGCAGCCGCAGGCCGAAATCCACGCCAGCTTCCGCGTCGACCCCGCGGTCGAGGCCGACCTCGAGGCGGTGTCGCACCTGGCCCACGACATTTGGCGGCGCCACTACCCCGGCATCATCTCGCGCGAGCAGATCGAATACATGCTCGAAAACCGTTACGCGCCGGCGCGCCTGCGCGCGGAGGCGGCGACCGGCGGGCGCGGCTACGTGGTCGCCCGCGTCAATGGGCGCCCGGTCGGCTTCGCCGCCCTCGGCGCCGCCGACGACGCGCCCGGCGAAGCGGTGCTGCGCGCCTTCTACCTCGAGCCGGCCTACCACGGGCAAGGCCTCGGGCGCCGCTTCATGGACGATCTCCTCGCGCGCGCGCGCGCGCGCGGCCTCCAGCAGATCAGCCTGACCGTCAACCGGCGCAACATCAAGGCGATCAACTTCTATTTCAAGGCCGGTTACCACATCCGCTCGGCGGTCGACATCGGCATCGGGCGCGGCTTCACCCTCAATGATTTCATCATGGCGCGCCGCCTCAGCTGAGCGCGCGCCGACCATACCGTCCGCGCGCGCCCGACGCGCCCGGGCGGAGAATCCGCTTGTGCCGCCGGCGCAGCGGGCCAACGATTGCCTGGCATGCCGGTCGACGGACTGCCGAACCCCACCATCCACCGGCTGTGCCGGCGCTGCGCGCGTTGGCACCACCTGCACGAGGGCAGCTACATCGAACCCCCCGCCGCGGGCCCGGTGAGCTGGCTGCTCAACAGCTACCAGCGCCATGCCGACCCCCAGGCCGGCCAGCGCTTCGTGTGCAGCGCCTGCCAGGTCCCGCGCGGTCCTGCGCGCGGCCAGCGCCTGCTCGGCACCATCATCGGGCTCGCCGCCGGCGCGCTGGTGGGGTGGTGGCTGTACGCGAGCGGCCTGTGCGACGAGATGATAACGGCTCTGTTCCATGACCTGCTCGGCCCGGCGGGGAAGTGATGGGCAGCTATCGCGTCAAAGCCATCTTCGGCCCGACCCTGCAGGGCGAGGGCCTGCATGCCGGCATGCCCTGCCTGTTCCTGCGCCTGGCCGGCTGCAACGCCTGGGACGGACGCCCGGAGACGCGCGCGCGCTCGAGCTGCCCGTACTGCGACACCGATTTCCTCGGCGGCGAGGCGCTCGATGCTCCTGGCATCCTCGCCCGCCTCGCCGCGCTACCGCGCCCCGTGAGCGCGCCCACCGCCAGGCCCATCGGCCTGGTGCTCAGCGGCGGCGAGCCGCTGCTGCAGGCCGACCGCGAATTGCTGTTCGCACTCGGCGCCGCCTACCCCTGGGTCGACGTCGAGACCAATGGCACCCGGGCCTGCCCACCGCGTCCGGAGAACGTCTTCATCAGCTGCAGCCCCAAGCGCATCCCCGGCGCCGAGGTAGTGGTCGAGCCCGACTGGTGGAAGGTGCTGATCCCGGACCAGCAGGGCTTCCTCGCGCGTGCGCTCACCGGCACGGTGCCGGTGTTCGTCCAGCCTACCTGCCCGGACGGCGGCCCTTCAGGCCAGACCTACCATCGCAACCTCGCCGCCTGCCTGGCGCTCTGCTATCGCCACGGCTGCCGCCTCAGCCTGCAGAGCCACAAGTACCTCGGCATCGAGTGACCTCGCGGGTGGCGCGGGCCGCGGGCCGTGGGCCGTGGGCCGTGGGCGTTCACCCGGGAGCGCGCTCGAGGGCGATCCCGACTTTGGCGAGCAGGCGGCGCTGGGCCGCCCACATGCGGCGGCGATCGCGCGGACGGCGGTCATCGTAGCCGAGCAGGTGGAGCAGGCCGTGCAGGATGTAGAGGGTGAGCTCCTCGCCGGTCGGCACCCCGCGCTGGGCGCCCTCGCGGCGCGCAACGTCGACGCACACCGCGAGGTCACCGAGGTGCACCCCCCCGGCGCGCGGCAGCGGGCTGCCGTCGGGGAAGCTCATGACGTCGGTGGGCGTGGGGTCGGCGAAATGCTCGCCATGCAGGCGCGCCGAGGCGGCGGCGTCGACCAGCAACACGGTGAGCGCCGCGCGCGCGATGCGCGCTTCGCGCAAGGCGCGCTCGAGCACCGCCTGCAGGCGGGCGCGACCCAGGCGCGGACGCACTCCCGCGGCGCGCTCGTCGATCAGGATCAGGCGCAGGCGGGGCGGCGGCATGGCCGAGGGTGACGTCGCTCGGGCGTGGCACAAGCCAGGACGAAGGTACCGCGCGCCATCGGCACTTGGCCGTGGACATCCCCCCCGGGCAGCCTTCAATCGCCGCCCATGGAACAGGCGGCGCGCACGTGGATCGACCAGCCGGAGGGCCTCGCGGCACCCGCCGCCGCCGCACGCGCGGCGCGCTGGATCGCGCTCGACACCGAGGCCAACTCGATGTTCGTCTACCGCGAGCGGGTGTGCCTGCTCCAGCTCAACCTCGACGGAAAGCTCTACCTGGTCGACACCCTCGCCCTGCCGCCGCCCACCTCCGTCCCCGGCGGCACCGGGACGACTGCGGCGAGCGCGCCGGACGGCGCCACCACCCCCAGCAGCACGCTCGCGCCCTTCGCCGGCGCCTTCGGCGACCCCGCCATCCCGCTCTACCTCCACGGCGGCGAATACGACGTCGGCTGCCTCAAGCGCGACTATGGCATCAGCCTGCGCGGGGTGTGGGACAGCCAGCAGGCGGCCAGCCTGCTGGGCTGGGAGAAGACCGGCTATGGCGCGGTGGTCGAGCGCATATGCGGGGTGACCCTCGACAAGGCCTTCACCCAGTACGACTGGGCCACCCGCCCGCTCGCCGCGGGCGCCGAGCGCTATGCCCTCGACGATGTGGTCTACCTGCCGCAGGTCTGCGACCATCTCCGCGCGCTGGTGCGTGACGCCGACCTCGACGAGGAGGTGGCGATCGCCAACCAGGTGGTGGAAGCGACCAGCTGGAGCGGCGGCTTCGATCCTGCCGGCTTCTGGCGCATCAAGGGCATGCGCGAGGTGCCCGCGCACTGTCTCGGGGTGCTCAGCGGCCTTTACGGCTGGCGCGATACGGTGGCGCGCCAGGCCAACCTGCCGCCCGGACGGCTGCTCAACAACGAGGTGCTCCTGCTGCTCGCGCGCCAGCAGCCGACCAACTTCCAGCTGCTCAAGAAGAACGGCCTGCGCAGCTGGTTCCTCACCGCCCATGGCGAGGCGCTCATCGCCGTGATGCGCACCCTGGTGGCGACGCCGCCGGAGGTGCCGCCGCGCCCGCGCAACCGCGAGGTGGCGCCCGAGGAGGAGGAGCGCGAAACCCGGCTGAAGGACTGGCGGCGCGGCGAAGCCGAGCGCCGCACCAAGGCCGAGAACCGCCCGGTGCCGCTGCAGGTGGTGCTGCCCGCGCGCGCGCTCGAGTACCTCAAGCAGCACGGCGCCGGGCAGCTCGAGCAGGTGCCGCAGCTGGGCGCCAAGCGCATGCGGCGTTACGCCGACAAGCTGATCGAGCTCTGCCGCCGGGGCTGAAGCCCGGCGGCGCGGCGTTGGCGCGGCGTGCTCAGCGGGGCTGCGGAGCTGCTGAACGCCCACGCGCCAGGGCGCCCGCGCCTCAGCGCGACATCGCGCGCACGTACTTCGTGCTGACGTTCTTCGCCGGAACCAGGGTCTTGAGCTGGCCGAGCAGGCTCTCGGCGCTGGCCGGGCGCTCCACCGGCTCCTTGTGCAAGCAGCGATCGATGGCGTCGGCGGCCTGCTGCGGCAGCTCGGTGCAGCGCGAGCGAATCGCCGGCGCCTCGCTCTTGAGATTGGCCTTCAGGCGACCGGTGCGGCTGTTGGCGTGAAAGGGCGGCTCGCCGGAGAGCAGCACGAAGGCGCATACCCCGAGCGAGTAGACGTCGCTGGCGTAGGAGGGCTGGGCGCCCTTCATCAGCTCGGGGGCGAGGTAGGTCGGGGTGCCGAAGACGCGGGTCTTGCCCGGGGAGAACAGGCGGGCGAGGAAGCCGCGCTGGATCATCTCGCGCGCGTTGCCGAAGTCGACCAGGGCGAGATTCCCGCTCGGGCGCATGATGAGGTTCTCGAGCTTGAGATCGGCATGCACCAGGTTCTGCGCGTGCACGTAAGCGACCACTTCGACCAGCTCGAGGAAGGTGGCAACACGGTTGAAGGGGGTGCCCTTCTTGAGCACCACGTGCAGGGGATCCCCGGCCATGAAGTCCATCGCGAAGCTCGCCCGTCCGCGGATCTCGCCGATCCGCCGCGCCGCCGGCAGGGCATCGTGGTTCAGGCGCTGGAGGAAAGCGAACTCATCCTTGAAGCCGGTGAGGTGGACCTTGTCCTTCTGCTTCTCCGGACGCATCATCTTCACCGCCACCGGGCGCTGGTCCTCCTGGTGGGTGGCGCGGTAGACCTCGGCGATGCCGCCGGCGCTGATCTGCTCGCGCAGCAAATAGGGTCCGAAGGCGGCATTGATGAAAGGATCGGGCATAGCTGTAATCCGCTGTAATCCGCTGTGAACCGCTGTGAACCGCTGTGAACCGCTG
>JAYVMM010000272.1:0-2939 GCA_043758975.1 Planctomycetota bacterium
GGTGTCGCCAGTTGAATTTTACGGTGGGAGAAAACGGTCAAATCGAGTTGTCGCGCGCGGTGGACATTCGGCGATACGGTCGGGGCGATAGCTTACGGAAAATGCAGGAAAATCCCGATAATCATCGACTTTTCCGCGCAATTCAGCGGAAAAGCACCCACAGATTTGCCGGAAGAGGCAAATAATCCACTGTTGACCAAGCGATCGCTTGAAGCTGTTCGCGCGCGTGGTGGTTGCGAAGGGCTACGACGACGTCGCCCAGCGCATCAAGGTAGCTGACCGGTCGTCAGTTATCTCCGGGTACAGATCGGATGAGCTGCTTCCGATGCCATCCGGGTTGATTGTGCTACCGATGGGTCAATGATCCGACGTGTGCGACCAGGGAGGCCGGACACCACGATCCACGATTCCGGGAAGGGCAATGCCATGAATCCGAACAAGGCGCTTTGGGAGAAGGGGGATTTCACCCGCATCGCGGAGAGCATGCGGGACAGCGGGGAAGCGCTGGTCAGGAGTTTCGGGATCGGCAGCGGGACCAGGTTGCTGGATCTCGGCTGCGGTGATGGGACCACGGCCTTGCCCGCCGCCAAACTCGGAGCCGAGGTGCTGGGCGTCGACATCGCGAGGAACCTGGTCGAGGCCGGGAACCGTCGTTCGCAGCGGCTGGGCTTGGTAAACTGCCGGTTCCAGGAAGGAGATGCCTCCAAGATGCCCGAAGTGCCGGACCGGAACTTTGACCTCGTGGTGAGCATCTTCGGGGCAATGTTCGCGCCGCGCCCATCCGACGTCGCCAAGGAGATGGTGCGCGTCACCCGGCCGGGTGGCCGGATCATCATGGGCAATTGGATCCCCAATGACCCCACCCTGGTGGCGCAGATCCTGAAGATCAGCTCTGCCTACTCGCCGCCTCCGCCTGAGGGGTTCGTCAGTCCGATGACCTGGGGGATCGAGAGCACGGTGGTGGAGCGGTTTTCAAGTGCGGGGGTGCCCAAGGAGCGGATATCCTGCATCAAGGAGACCTATGCCTTCACCTTCGCCAGCGCACCGACGGAACTGGTGGCGGCCTTCAGGGCATTTTACGGTCCGACCATGAACGCGTTCGAAGCCGCGGAGAAGAATGGGCGGGCTGGCGACCTGGAGAAGGAGCTGAATGCCCTCTTCACCAGCCAGAACAAGAGCACGCGGCCCGACGTGACCTCCATTCCTGCGACCTTCCTGCGCGTGACCGTCAGCGTCTGATGCCATCGAAAAATAGGATGGGAATACTTCAAGTCCCGGCGGCGAAGACCGTGAGCGCTGGCAGGGGGCCCGGGCGCGCCTGCCGCCGGGCGCCGGCAATTGTCCGTCGCCGGCCTGGCGTTATTCCTCCTCGCCTGCAGCGCGACCGCCCCGCGCCGAGGCCGGCATGGCACTGAAATCCGATCACGAGTTCCTGCGCAATGTCGCGCTCGGCGCCGCTGCCACCGCGCTGGTCAAGCAGGACCTCGCCGCGCGCGGCCTGCGCCCGATCGAACTCGAGCGCGCCTGCACCCAGACTAAGCTCTGGCGGACGCGCTACCGTGGCCTGCGCGTGCCCGACCTGCTGTGCCTGGCCACCGGGATGCGCTGCGAGGTGCGCGGCAAGGGCGCGCTGTGCATCCGCATGAGCGATTCGCCGCGGCGGGCGGAGCGGCGCTGGGATGCCGGGCTGCGCGCGCGCGACCTGGTCGCCTTCGTGCAGGTGGCCGAGCGCGGCGCGGCGCTGACCGCCGCACCGTCGCCGACCTATTTCCAGGTCGCCGACCTGCGCGCATCCCAGGCCAGCGCGCGCGTCCCCGGGCGCAAGGCCCCGAGCGGAGGCGCTGAGTCCTCGGTCAGCTGGCCATGCACCGTGCCCGGCGCGGACGGCATCGTCACCGCGGTCGACGCAACCGCCCTCGCGGTCGCCTTCGCCGACGGCACCCGACGCCGCTACCGGCTATCCGGGCGGCATCCCTACCTCGCCGCCGGCGCGCGCTTCGCCGCCGGGGCGACCATCCTCGCCGGGGTGGTACGGCGCACGGTGCAGCCCGCGGTCACAGCCGCGCGCGCCTCCTGGAACGCGTCAGCGGCGCTGCGCTCGCGCGACTGGATCGAGCGCTGGTGCGGCGCCAAGGCACTGCCGCAGCTGGCGCGAGCGCGCACGCGCGCGGTCGATGAACTCGCGCAGGCGCTGGACCGCGAGACCAAGCCGCGCGTCGCCATCGAACTCGCCGGCGCACTGGCCCAGCTCGGCGCGCCGGCGGGCTTCGACTGGTTGCAGGCGGTGATCGATGCCGGCGTGGAGCCATCGGCCATGCTCGAGGCGGTGCTCATCTTAGCCGAAGTAGGCGGCGACACCGCCGGCGCCATGCTCGCGACCATCGCCGGCGACGGTCGCTGGCGCGGGCAGGAGCTGCGCAGCGCCGCGATATGGGGCCTGGGGCGCAATGGCTGCGGCGACTACCCTCGGCTGCTGCCCTTCCTTGCCGATGACGAGGAGGAGGTCGTGCTCCATGCGCTGTGCGGCTTCGGCGCGGCGGCCTCCGGCTGCGCCGATCGGCTCATCGCCATGATGCTCGCTCCCGGCTCCCGCGCGGCGGCAGCCTGCTCGGCGGCGCTCGAGCGCATCGGCACGCCGGCGGTGCTCGAGCTCCTGGTCGCTGCCTGGCGCGCAGCGGATACCCATCCCTGGATCTCCTTGACCGTGGCCCGCCTGCCGGAGGACCTGGTGCGGAGTGGACTCGCAGGCCACCCGCTGCTTGCGCGCCTCGAACCGCTCATGCTCTACCGTTCGCAGGCTGGCAATTGGCTCGCGCGCGACGCCACCGTGCGCCGGCTGGACTGGCTCGCGCGGCAAGCCTCCGGCGCCGCGCGCGCCGCGCCTTGAGCCCCCTGGCTGATGCGCGCGAAACGCGACCAGGATTTCCCAAAATTGGATT
>JAYVMM010000273.1:0-1515 GCA_043758975.1 Planctomycetota bacterium
TGGCGTCATGGTTCTGGATGCCGAACAGGTAATTCTGCGCCGCGGTGATGGTCTTGGGGTCGCTGGTCTTGGTCGCGAGCAGGGCGAGGATGGTGACCGAGGTGCCGTAGTCCCCCAGGCCTTCGCTGGGGTCATAGAAGCCGCCATCCTTCTGGTGGAAGCCGTGCAGGAATTCCAGCCCCTTGGCGATATGCGGATCGTTCGCGGGCAGCGCATTGGGCGGTCCGGCAAGGGTGCTCACCACCAGGCCGGTGAGGCCGACCGCGAATTCGTGGCCAGGCATGAACGAGCCGTTGGGCTGCTGCTGGGCGAGCAGCCACTCCTGCGCCTTGCCGGCGAGGGCCTCGACTTCGGCCTTGGTCGGCAGCGGGGCCGGCGTGTCCGCAGCGGCGAGCGCGGCCATGGACGGGACGATGACGGCGAGGATGAGGGCGAGGTGGCGCAGCATGGGCGGGCTCCTGGCGAGACGCTAGTGTGGGGCGGCTTGCGCGCCACCCCGGGCAGGGGGACTACCCCGCCAAGCATACCACGCGCCAATTAAAGTGCCCGCGTTGCCGACGGTTCTGCCCATCTTCTGCGCAGCCGCCTGCCCACTGCATACGCCGTCGACAGCCACCGGCGGGCACGCTCTCCGGGGCGGCGGTCGTCTGTGCCGCGGCGTAGGCCGCGCGCATGAGGCCGTGGCGGACGTCGCCGCCGGTAGGCGGGCCCGCAGCAGCCGCGGTGGCGGCGAAGCCCGACGGCGGGGAGATCGCGCGGCCCCCCTGCGCGCTCGCGCTCGCCTGCACCTCTTCCATCTCCGCCGCCAGCTCCTGTTCATCGGCCTGGGCTGCGACCTGGACGTCCTGCGCCGACGGCTGAGCCGGCGCCAGCGCGGCATCGCGCACCTGGCGCATCTTCGCCTCGGTGGCCTGGGGATTGCCGGGGACGATCGCGACATCGATGGTGACATCGCCGCCGACAGCGTAGCTGCGTCCGTCCGGCCCGGTCTCGAGCTGGTAGCTCGCGCCCGCCACCAGGGTGCCGCCGGCAGCCTGGTGCGCCGCCTCGCGGGCGGGCACCTCGCGATCGCGGCTTTGCAGCCAGGCCACCGCGCGCTCCTGGTCGGCGCTCAGCGGCTGGCCCGAGGCCGACGATGACGACGAGGTGGTGGTCGAGGAAGACGAGGTGGAGGACGAGGACGGCGACGAAGACGAAGTTGAGGAGGATGAACCGCCGCCAGCAGCGGTGCCGCCATCGGCAGCCGCTCCCCCCTGCGCATCCGCTCCACTGCTGGGCGCGACCGCCGCCGTCCCCGCACCCGCGGTCGATGCTGCCGTTGCAGGCGTGGCCGCAGCGGGCCACAATGATAGTATCAGTGCCGAAGTGGCCTGGAGCATGGGTGGATGGCTTCAGCGATAGTAGCGGAAATTACCGCGCTTTCCACCGCCAAGCCGCTTACTGCGGCGGCACGATGCCGCGGCGATAGCGGCCCATGACGGCGTCAGCGAGGCCGGGCATCAGGGTGGCCAGGCT
>JAYVMM010000274.1:0-7074 GCA_043758975.1 Planctomycetota bacterium
TGGTCAAGGCCCTCGACGATGAGCAGGCGGCGGTGCGCGCGGCAGCCTTCGCCATCCTCCAGCCCTACCAGGCCAGCGACTACAAGGCGGATGCGGACAAGGCCGGTCGCAAGGCCGCCCTCGCCACCTGGCAGACCTGGTTCGACGGCATCAGCGCCAAGGAGCAGCCAGCGGCCAAGGCGCCGGCGCGCTGAGCCAGCGGCGGAGCGCGCGCCCGCGCCCGCACGGGCGGTCGCAATCAGTGCGCGAGCACCAGCACCAGGCGGAAGCCGACCAGGGGGTGGCCGAAGCCGGAATCGAGCTGCTGGTGGTTGGCGGCGCGCGCCACCACGGTGGCGTCATGCCACGAGCCGCCGCGCACCGCGCCGCTCGCGGTCAGCTCGGAGGCATTGCCGTGCATGTCGTAGATGCCGAAGGCGTTCGGCGCCAGGCTGCCCACCGCGAGCGGCCCGCTGAGCAGGGTGCCGGAGGCCTGGCCGATGACCGCGTAGCGCCCGACGGTCGCCGCGTCCATGCCGTCGCCCCAGGCGAAGGCGGTGGTGGCGCCGGCGCGGCAGGCGTATTCCCATTGCTGGTCGCTGGGCAGGGTGAGGGTGAAGCCATGGGCCGCGCCCAGCTGGGACATGCTGGTGCCGACCGCCTGCAGCGTCTGCAGCGAGATGCCGGTGACCGGCTGCGCGCCCGGGCTGGCGACCGCGAGATCTGGGCGCAGGCGGTTCCACTGCTGCTGGGTCACCTCGAAGGTGCCGATGAGGAAGTCGTTGAAGGTGGCGGTGGCCAGGACCTCGCCCGGCTGATGGCCGACCTCGCTGACCGGTGAGCCGATCTGCCCGCTCCCGGCAGGGACCCTGGTGAAGACCATCAGCGAGTCGCGGTAGGCGGCGTTGCTGGTGAGGTCGCCGAGGTTCTGCGCGGAGGAGGCCGAGCCGCTGCTGAGGTCGAGAACGATGTAGCTCGCGGTCTGGTGCTGCACCGCCTGGCCGAGCGAGTCGTTGGAGCTGCCGGGCGGCACCGCCACCCCGGACGAGCAGCCGGCGATGCCGGCGCCCAGCGCCAGCGCCAGGAGCGCGGCGCCACCGGCGCGGTACCGCGCGGGCGGGTGCGAGTGCGGGGATGCGACCGTCATCACCCACCTCCCGTGGGAATGCCATGGAGCAGGAGCATGACCGGTTGCACCGACACCTTGCCAGTGCTGGGATCGAAGACCTGGATGGAGAAATCGTAGACCGTGGCGCTGCTCGGCATCAAGGGCGCGGGCCAGAACAGGGTCTGCTGGTTGCCGCCGCTCACCGCCTGGGTGGTGATCTGGATCCCCGGCGGCGGGGAGGGCCCGACCACGGCGAAGATCAGGCCGGCGGGGACCGGCGTGCCGACGGTGCCGACAAAGAGGGGCACCTTGAGGTTGGCGCCGGTCTGCGCCTCGAGCGGCGGATTGGAGACGATCAAGGGGGCGCCCACGTCGTTGAGGGTGCCGATGTTCACGGTGATGAGCTGGGACACGCTGCGCACCTGCACGCGGGTGAGGTCGGTGGTGACGCCGGCGAGCGGCGGCAGGGCGAAATCGCTGGCGGTGATGGTGAAAGTGTCGGCGAGGCCCGATTGGTTGAGCGGTGGGGTGTACTGCAGCCAGATCTGCCAGGCGTTCGGCGGCGGCGGCGCGGACAGCGGGGATGGCCCGGTGGGCGCGGCCACCAGCCGTGCGATGCCGCCCGCCGAAGTGGTGATCGATCCATCGGGATTGACCGAGCCCACGCCGGAGAGCTGGACTGCGGAAGGCGAGAGCGATTCGATGTCGGTGAAGGTCGCCATCAGGGTGAGCGCAACATTGGTGTTGGTCGCCGCGCTGGCGGGGTTGGCGAGTGCGGGGTTGAGCAATGCGGCCGCAGTGCTGGTACCCGGTATCGCCACCGCCTGGATCTCGGCGAAGCGCGGCGGATGGTTGTAGGGGTCGATGCTGATGGTCTTGCTGTAGGACAGGCTCGCGCCGCCGCCGCTGGCGGCGAGGTCGGAGACCACCACCGTGACGGTGCGCAGCGGCACGTTGCTCGGCTGGTTGCCAAGGTAGGCGTAAGCGATGTTCTGCAGCAGGGTGGTCAGCGCGCCGGCGCCGCTAGCGGTGACGGTGGCATTGGCGGTGTTGAGGGTGATCACCATCGGGGTCGTCCCGCTGACGTCCCCACTGGTGTAGCTGCCCACCGCATTGCCGCCCACCAGCACGATGCTGCCGTTCAGGGTAACCAGGCCGCCGGTGTTGAGCGTGAGATGGTCGTCGCTGGTGGCATTGGCCAAGGTCACCACCAGCGACCCGGGGTTGAGCACGGTGGTGGCGGAATCGGCGACGATGTCGTTGGCGGCTGCGATGGGGATGGGGACGGCGCTATTCTCCTCGAACACCAGGTTGACGTTGAAGGGGTTGACCACCGGCGGCGGCACGCCGAGGGCGATGATGCGGAACGGGGTGAACGGTGTGGTCTTGGCCTTGGACAGGCCATCGCTGTTGGCGATGAAGACGTCGGTGACGGTGAAGAAGAAGATGTCGTTGCCGGAATTGGCGCCGTTATGCAGGTAGCGCAGGTTGCCGCTGGCGATGTCGCTCTGGGCCCAGGTGTTGCCCGGTGCGCTCGAACTGACGTCAGCCCACGTCCCCGGGCTGACCTGGACCTGGAGCACGCCCTGCGAGGGCGCCGAGATCAGGGTGTAGGTCAGCTGGTTCGGGGTCTCGAAGTCGGTGGCCGAGAGCAGCGTGGTATCGATGGCGGCGATGGTGTGGATGGGCAGCGAGAGGGTGTTGTTGACGCTGATCGCAGGCGTCTGGTTGTCGATCACCACGGTCTCCTGCGAGGCCAGCGACTTGTAGCTCCCGCTCGGCGGCGGCAGGGTGAGGATGGCGTCGTTGTTGGCGAAATTGCGCAGGGTCGCGCCCGCCGACAGCGACAGCGACACGACATCGAGCTTGGGCGTCCAGTCGAACAGCGACACCGTGTAGGCGCCGACGATGGTTGAGGTCAAGCCCGGCACGCTGGTCACCACCACCGGGTTGAGGTCCGGGAGGTGGTGGGCATTGACCGCGAGGAGGAGGTTGCCGCCGGAAAGCTGCACCGGCTTGTTGAAGGTGACGCTGATATTGATCACCTGCTGCCAGTAGTAGGTCCCGCTGCCAACATCGGTGGTGATCTGGGTCACCTGCGGACGGCTTCCATCATCCACCACCAGCTGGAGGGCGTTGCCGGCGACCTGGAGGAAGGCGGCGAAGGTCTGGCTGCCGGCGGTGATCGAGAGTACTGCCGGGGTGAGCGTGCCCATGGTCACGGGGCCGGAGGCGGTGACCAGGGTGTAGGTGCCGGGGCCGAATTGCGCACCCGGGGTGATCACCACGTTGCCGTTGGCAGCATAGGGCCCGTTGACCTGGATCAGGTCGGACACGCTGCCGACTTCGAAGTCCAGGGTGTTGCCGGGCACGGTATTGAGGTTGCCGAGGTTGAGCGTGCCGACGCTGCCGGTGGTGCCGGGGGCGATGGTCGCCGCGCCGTTGGCGGTCACCGTGCCGAGGATGATGCCGGTGCCGGAGAGCGTGCCGACCGGGTTGACGGTGACGTCGCCGGGAATCAGACCGGCGATCGACAAGGTGCCGGCGTCGATCACCGTGGTGCCGAGATAGGAGTTGGTGGCGGTGATGCTCCAGCTGCCGGTGCCGGCCATGTCGATGCCGCCGCTGCCGCTGATGACGCCGTTGATGGCATCGGCCGAAATCGAGCTGCCGAGCAGGCTGAGCAGGCTACTTCCGAGATTCACCGGGCCGTTGATCTGCAGGCCATTGCTGGTCCCGGCCAGCCCGGAATTGATCGCCGATGGGGCGGCGAGGGCGATGGGGGCGAGGATAGTGTTGCTGCCGCTGCTGCCCACGATGGTGCCGCCGGCGAGGACGATGGTCTGGCTGGCAGGGATCTGGATGCCGCCATCCAAGCGCAGGATGCCGCCGGGGTTGACCGTGGTGGTGGTGCCGGGGCCGCCACAGGTGCCGCCAAGCGCAAGCGCGAGGGTGCCGCCGTTGATCGTCGTGCCGCCGGTGTAGAAGTTGGCGCCGTCAAAGCTCTGGGTGCCGGGACCGGCGATGCTGATCGCGCCGGTGCCGGAGATCGCCCCCGAGAAGGTGCTCTGCCCCACCGCGGTGGCGAGGGTAAGCACGCTGGTCCCGCTGAGCTGGACGTTGCCGCTGCCGTTGAGCGCCTGCAGGGCCTGGTTCGCCGCCGCGATGAAGGTGCCGGCGGGGTCGATCAGGAGCTGGGAGCTGGCTGCTATCGAACCGGTCACCACCAGCCGGCCGGTGGCCACCTCGGTGACCCCGCCATAGGGCTGGGCACCGGCGACGACCCACTGGCCATTGCCGACCTTGAGCACCCCGGCGCCGCCGAGCGCGAGCGTTTGGTTGATCAAGCCGGTGCCGACGGCCCCGTCCAGCACCAGCTGGAAGGCGCCGGTGACCGGGCCGATGCTGAGCTGGCCCGCATCGCAGCGCAGCGTCGCCGGCTGGGTCAGGGTGATGGTGCCGTTGACCGCGGTGGCTGAGCCGTCAGCGCACAGGATCATGCCGGCGAGCGACAGCGGCTTGGGCGCCGGCAAGGCGGCGCCGCCGCCGAGCTCGAGGATGGCATTGGCGGCGATGACGACCAGCGCATTGCCCTGGCCGAGGGTGGCGCCGCCGAACAGCTCGAGCACACCGGCGGCGATCTGGGTCACACCGTTGTAGTTGTTGCCCGCACCGCTGAGGATCAGGGTGCCGGCGCCGCTCTTGCTCAGGGCCGTGGAATTGACCACCGAACCGGCGAAGAAGTCGGGGGCGCCGGCGCCGATGTTCAAGGTAAGGGTGTGCCCAGGCGCCTCGATGGTCCCGTTCCCGGTCAGGCCGAAGAGGGTCTGGTCGATGCCGAGGATGAGCTGGGCGCCACCGGCGAGCTGGGTGTTGCCGGTGTAGGTCTGGACCATGATGGTCTGCAGGACCCCGCCGGCGACGGTGAGGGCGGTCTGCGCCGCGGCCCCGTCGCTGATCACACCGCTGTAGTTCCCGCCGCCGGTGACGGTCAGGGTCGCGAGACCGCCGTTGGCGGAGTTGGTCACCCCGCCATTGCCCTGCAGGATGCCGATCTGCTGGCTGCTGCCGTGCAGGTCGAAGGTGCCCTGATCGATGAGCCCTCCGCCGGCGGGGACGAAGTTGGCGGTGCCCGGAGTAGCCATGATCAGCGAAGCGCCCAGCAGGATCTGGGTTGCTCCGCCGTAGCTGTTGGCCACCCCCCCGGCGAAGAACCAAGGCGTCGAGCCCTGCAGTGCGAAGCCGCCCGGCCCGCTGAGCTGACCCGAGAAGATCAGGGAATCGCCGTTGGCGACCGTCAGGGTGGCACCCCCGGGCAGGCTCACCAAGCCGCTCCCCTGCAGGCTGTTCACCGTCTGGCCGGCGGCGAAGCTGAGCGCGCCGGCGACGGAGATGTCGGTGGCCGCTGCCAGCGAACCGGTGACGGAGAGCACCGCCGGCGCGGCGATGGTGGTGGGGCCGGTATAGGTGTTGGCGGCAGCGAGCACCAGCTGGCCCTGCTGCAGGGCCAGCCCGCCGCTGCCGCTGAGCGGACCGCTCCAGGGATCAGCGGCGACACCGTAGAGGATGGTCAGCAGCCCGGAGGTGGAGATGGCGCAGCCGGCGCCTGGCATCGCCACCGAGTGCAGGGTCTGGTCGAGGTTGAGCACCAGGCTGGCGCCGCCCTGCATCACCACCACCGGCGCGGCGGCGGCAGGCAGACCGGTGCCGCCGATGCCCTGGACGCCGACCTTGGAGACTGTCAGGGCGCCGCCGGCGATGGTGGTGGTGCCGGCGTAGGTGTTGGCCAGGGTGCCGGAGAAGGTGGCGTTGCCGTTGATGACGAGGTTGAGCGCGCCGGTGATGGCGCCGGGGAAGCTGGTCGTCCCCGACTCCAGCCCGAGGGTGGCGTTGCTGGCGGCGGTGCCGGTGACGGTGCCGGCCGCGCCGCCGATGCCGACCAGTCCGGCGAAGGTGTAGTTCGCCGCATTGCCGAGGTTGAAGGTCGCGCCGGTGGCCACCGAGACCGTGCGATAGGGCAGGACGCCGGAGCCCTGGGACAGCACCGAGTTGGGGTTGAGCATGGTGAAGGTGCCGCCCTGCAGCACGAGGTCGTAGGTGTAATCGATGCCGAGGCTGATGTTGTCGGTATTGGGCAGGTTGAAGACCAGGGTCCCGTTGTGGATCTTGGTCAGCGAGCCGAGGAAGAAGGTGCAGGCATTGGTCGCCGGCGCCGGCGCGATCTGGTTATCCTCGCAAGTGAGGGTGGCGCCCGGCTGGATGTCGAAGGTGATCGCCCCGCCCGAGGCATAGAAGCTGACCCCTTCGGTGGTGGCGACGGTGTTGGCGGTGCAGCTGATGGTGCCGCCCGCCGGCAGCTCGACGTAGATGTAGCCGAACGCGGGGGTGAACCCGGTCGAGGCGAGCGGCACGTACAATCTCGGCGTACCACCGGTCGAGGAGTCGAAGGACAGGCCGTTGACGCTGGGGAAGTTCTGATCGAAAGCGACCTGGTTGCGGATCACCGCGGTGGTGCCGGGCCCGGGCAGCACCCCGTTGAGCCAGGTGGCGGGGGCGCTCCAGGGTCCGTCGGCGATGGAGACGGCAGTGGAGACGCCGGTGGTGAAACCGTTGGGAGCCTGGTAGATCGCCGGGTGGGTGGTGCCCACGGTGACGAAGGCGACCGAGCTGTTGTCGGCGAAGCCGGAGGCGAAGAGGTTGGCCACACCGACGGTGGTCAGCACCAGCAGCGAAGGGCCGTTGACCGGGTTCTGCACGATGCCCGACTGCGGCGCGCCATCGGCGGTCAGCTGGCAGCTGCCGTTCATGCCGGCGGTGAGGACGACCTGGTTGGGCGTCGCCGCAGTGCCTTCGATGGTGATGATGCCAACCACCTCGCTGTAGTTGGCGTTGGTCGGGCTGGTCATGCTCAGGGTGCCGCCCTTCATGATGATGGGGCAGCCGTCGGGGATGCGGTTGGGATTGAGGGTGGGATCGACCACCCCGGT
>JAYVMM010000275.1:0-2440 GCA_043758975.1 Planctomycetota bacterium
TGATTTTCACCTCGCTGATCCTCTTCGGCCCTGGTGGGAAGTCCGATTCGCTCGGCTCCCGACTGCTTGGTGCCGCCTTCGGCAGCGTATTCGTGCTCATCGGGGCCGGCATCGCCGGCTGGCGCTCCACCACCGTGATCGATCCGAGGCGTCGCACCATCACCACCCGGTCGGGGTGGATGGCCTGGACGCGGACGCGCACCCTCGACATTGGCGACTGGGTGTGCGTGCAGGCGGGACCGGAGGAGTCTCGGGGTAGTGGCAACAACCGCTACAAAGCCGTTCCCGTCTCCATCATGGGTTCCGGAGGTAGGTGCGAGGTTGGCGCACCGCGCACGTCGCTGCCGGCGATGCAGATCGCTGAGCGCTTCGCCATAGCTACCACCCTGCCGCTGCGCGATGCCACCGAGGGCACGGCGGTTGAACGTTCAGTGGAGTCTCTCACGGCGCCCATCCCGGTTCCGGAGCAGCCGGCGGCCCTGCCTGGCGGTTCCGATATCCGGATCGACGACGCGGTCCGCGGCGTCTGCATCCGTATTCCGCCCCTGCCGCGCCCTCTCGTTCGACTGGCTGGCGCGCTGCTCATCCGGTCCCTGGTGATGGTGCCGTTCCTCATCTTCTGGCATTTCCTCTGGGTACCCAGCGACGTCCGGGCGAAGCATCCATCGCCGATCTTTCTCGTCTTCTCCTTCGCCCCCTTGGCGATGGGCGCGATCATCGTCGCGATCGCTTGGGTGAGGGTGCTGCGCAGCGGCAGATACGCCACCGCGACCATAATGGTCGATGCCGATGCCATCCGCTGCGGCTGGACGCGTATCCCCAGCAAGGATCTCCACGATCTGCGCATCGTCGGCACAGGGGAACAGGCGGCACTCCTGATGCGTTCGTCGACGGTTATCCTACATGTCGGCTGGGGTCGTTCAGCGGCGGAATTGGCCTTTGTCCGGGATGCTCTGCTGCGGGCGACCAATTCGCTCTGAACCCGGCGGGCGGTCGACCGTTTCGCATACCTGGGTCTTTCGCCGCGCTACCACCGTTCAGCTGCCGTTCGGTACCCGGGCGGGGCTTGGCGCCGATAGTGGTCAAAGGTAGCGGCGGACATCAGTCTTATCATTAATAGTGTACGCGTGCCTTGAGGCGCTGCATTGGCGGAATCAGCGCTTCGTGCTGAAGTAGACGGAGGGGAACCTCCGCCCAATGGGAGTTCGCTGAGAAGACCGCCTCGTCTGCCGTGACGCCCAGGGCGATTGCACGATGGTCCATGCCAACCTCAGGCGGCCCAAGGCCAAGGTGGGTCACCTTGGCCTTGATCCAGAAGCGGGTCGCCATGGTTGGATGGGGGCGCTCAGTTGGCTGCGCGAGAGCACCTTGCTCTCGATGCCTGCGCGGCGGGTGTGACCAGCATCAGCGGAATGCCGTATCCACGGATAGGATAAACGGCTCGCACGACGAGCGCCTTGCGGCATTTGTTGAACGGTTTTTCCGGCGCGCCATTAAAATGGCAACGGCCTCGCGTGTGGGACGAGGCCGTCGACATATGCGGTGGGGTGGCCCTCCGCGGGGAATTCTGCTGCTCGGGCTTAGAAGTTGTAGATCGCCTCCGCGGTCAGGATGCCCTGGACTTTGGACGCACTGCCGCGGTGGTTGACGAAGTACGGGGTCGGATCGCCGGCATTGGTGAGGTCCAGGCGCCCTTCCCAGCGCAGCAGGAAGTGCGGTGTGATCTGCGTGCCCGGGCTGATGGCGAAGGAAGCGAGCTTCTGTTTGATGCCGGTGAGCGCACCATCGAGGTCATCAAGCACCTCGGCGCGGAAGCCGATGTTGGTGGTCGCGGTGTAGTGGTATACCGGCTGCAGGCCGGCGCCCACCCACTTGCTCTGGCCATTGATCGCGGAGTTGGGGCCACCGCTCGCCGCGGCGTTGGCGGCGCCGATGGCGATGGCGGGTGCGGCGTTCTTGGCGAATCCGGCGTTGAACTGGAAGTTGAGATCGATCTTGGGTATAACTTTGCTCAAACCGGTGATGTCGAACGATCCGCGCTTGTTGGAGTTGATGCTGCCGTTGGGCCCCGGGGCGGTGAGCCCGGCGCCGGTAGCCGACTGGTAGGTGCCATAGAGGCCTGACACGCACAGGGTCAGCGGATCGCCCAGGCTGACGCCCATCTTGACTACCCCGGTCTTGCCATTGTTGGCGGCGGTCAGCTGATCCCAGCCGTTGACCAGGCCGGCAGCCCAGTCGAACACCGTACCCTTCCAGGTGATCAGCGCGCCGGTGGTGGTGAAGGGCTCGGCGAGGCTAAACAGCAGGCCGCGCGAGATGGTCGGGTCATTTATCGCCTCGATGACCTCGATGCCCTCATAGGTCACGAACTTGCCGACTTTCAACCCAAGGCTGGAGACCGGGTCGACATAGGCACCCCACGCTTCTTCGACGTCGAGCT
>JAYVMM010000276.1:0-5511 GCA_043758975.1 Planctomycetota bacterium
GGTGAGACGCGGCCCCGGGGCAGGCCCGGGGCAGGCCCGGGGAGGTGCCCCTAGCGCGCGGCCTTGGCCAATTTGGCCTGCTTGGCGCCGCCCGCGAGCTGCTTCTTGACCGCGTCCTGCAGCTCGGCGGTCTTGCCGGTCTCCTCCCAGGAGAAGCCCTTGCGCCCGAAATGGCCGTGGTATGCGGTGTGGCGGTAGATCGGGCGCAGCAGGTCGAGAGACTCGATGATGGCCTTGGGACGCAGGTCGAACACCGCCTCCACCGCGGCGCCGAGCACGGCGTCATCGACGGTACCGGTGCCGAAGGTGTCGACCTTGACCGACACCGGCTTGGCCACCCCGATGGCGTAGGCGACCTGGACCTCGGCCCGGCGGGCGAGCTTGGCCGCGACCAGGTTCTTGGCCACCCAGCGGGCGGCGTAGGCGGCCGAGCGGTCGACCTTGGAAGGGTCCTTGCCGGAGAAGGCGCCGCCGCCGTGGCGGCCCATGCCGCCGTAGGTATCGACGATGATCTTGCGCCCGGTCAGTCCGGTGTCGCCGTGCGGACCGCCGACTTCGAAGCGCCCGGTGGGGTTGATGTGGAAGATGGTGTCCTTGTCGACCTTGGTCTTGGAGGCCTTGTTGATCACCGCGGTGGCGATGCGGATCCAGTCCTTGCGGATGGTCTCGAGCTTGACCTCGGGGGTATGCTGGGTCGAGAGCACCACGGTGTGGATGCGCACCGGCTGGTCGCCCTCGTACTCGACGGTGACCTGGCTCTTGGCGTCCGGGCGCAGGTACTTGAGCGTGCCGGTGCTCAGCAGACGGGCCTGCTCCTCGACCAGGCGGTGGCTGAGGAAGATCGGCAGCGGCATCAGTTCGGGGGTCTCGTCGACGGCGAAGCCGAACATCAGGCCCTGGTCGCCGGCGCCCTGCTCCTTGTTCTTGCCCTCGTCGACGCCCATGGCGATGTCGGGCGACTGGCGGTGGATGGCGATCATCACCCCGCAGGAGTCGGCGTCGAAGCCGATCCCCGCCGAGGTGTAGCCGATTTCCTTGATGGTGCGGCGCACGATCTCCTGGGCGTCGATCACCCCACGCGAGGTGATCTCGCCTGCCACCACCACCTGGCCGGTGGTGACCAGGGTCTCGCACGCCACGCGCGAGCGCGGATCCTGGGTCAGGTAGGCGTCAAGGATGGCATCGCTGATCTGGTCGGCGACCTTGTCGGGATGCCCCTTGGAGACGGATTCGGAGGTGAAGAGGGAGCGGGCCATGGGCTTCCTTTGACGGCGTGGGGGGAGCGGACGGCGCGGCGCTGGCCGTGAGCTGTTATCGACGTATAGCGATGGAACGATGGATCAAGTCTGCGCAACGGCAGGTGAAGTAAAGCCGCAGCCGGCCCAGCCTCAGTCGCCGAGCAGGCCCAGGGCGTGCGCCGCCAGGAGCGCCGCGCCGGTGATGATGAGGGTGCCGCCGATGCGCTCCTTCAAGCGCACCGCGAGCACCACCGCGAGGGTGGCGCCGGCAACTGCCAGGATCTGGTAGAGGGTATCGCTGGTGGCATTGCTGAGGAAATGGAGCTCGCGGCGCAGGCCGAGCCAGGCCGCCACCGCGATCAGCGCGCCGGCGAGCAACTTGGTGGTGCGGTCGCCAACCTGGACCAGGGCGATCACCGCCGGGACGATTTGCAGGGCGGCGAAGACGGTGTCGATACGTAATGGCATGCTCGCTCCAGGCCGGCGATGGTGGGTGCCGGCGGCGACGTACAACCGTTCCCTGGCCGCAGGCGCCGCGCCCTAGCCGAAGCGCGCGGCCAGCTCGTCCACCGCGCGCGTGATGGCGCCGCGCCCGTTGGCCCACGCGCGCTGGCCGCTGCTGCCGAGTAAGCGCCGGCGCGCGGGGTCCGCCGCCAGGCGCAGCAGCG
The DNA here is from genome assembly GCA_043758975.1 of Planctomycetota bacterium. GTDB lineage: Bacteria > Planctomycetota > UBA11346 > UBA11346 > UBA11346 > BOG-1363. The sequence goes on from JAYVMM010000276.1 coordinate 1,907, forward strand.
CGCCCGGAACGTCGCCCTGCAGTTCGACCACCCCGTCCTCGTGGCGGAGCAGCTCCATGGCATCGGGGAAGTTGCGGGTGTCCATCCCCACCGCGGTGCAGCAGCCGTGCGCCGCCGCCTCGAGCATGTTCTGCCCGCCGCGGCCCGAACCCAGGCTGCCACCGACCACGGCGATGCCGGCGACCTGCGCGGTCCAGGCGTAGAGCCCGGCCAGGCGCCCGATCTCGTCGACGATCAGGACCTGGTCGCGCGCCCCGTCAAGGCGCTCACCCAGGCTGCTCTGCCGCGGCTCGGCGCCGAGCGCGCGCATGCGCGCGGCGATGGCGGCGCCGCGCTCGGGGTGGCGCGGGCACACCACCACGCGCCAGCCGCGCGCGCTCCACTCGCCAAGCTGGCGTCCGAGCGCCACCGCCTCCTCCTCGGTGCCGTCATTGGCGGCGCTGGTCGAGGCGAGCAGCAGCACCGGCTGCTCCCTCGCCAGGCCAAGGCGCGCCGCGAGCGCCTGCGCCGCCTCCGGCGAGGCTCTCACCACGGTGTCGGCCTTGAGCGAACCGGTCACGCGCAGGCGCTCTCGGCGCACGCCAAGGGCGAGCAGGCGTGCGCCCCAGCGCGGATTCTGCGCCAGCACCAGGCTGAGCCCGGAGAACAGCGGGCGCATCAGCGCCCCGGCGGCGCGGAAGCGGCGGAAGCTGCGCTCGCTGATCTTGGCGTTGACTCCACCACCGGGATGCGCAGGCCATGGCAGGCACAGAGGAAGAGCGGCCAGAGCTCGAACTCGAGCAGCACCACCAGGCGCGGACGCGTGCGCGCGAGGAAGCGCCGCACCGCCCACGGCAGATCGAAGGGGAAGAAGGCGCGCTGATGGCCGGGGAACAGCGCATCGAGCTGGGCGCGACCGGTCTCGGTGGTGGTGGTGAGCAGGCAGCTGGCGCCGAGCGCCTGCTCGAGCCGCGGCACCAATGGGCGCATCAGGTTGACCTCGCCCAGGCTGACACCGTGCATCAGCAGCTGGCCCGGGCGCAGCGCCGGCCCCTCGCCGCTGCGCTTCTCACGCAGGCCGACCAGGCCCTTGCGACGGCGCGCCAGGCGCAACGCCAGGGCCGGCACCAGGAGCGCGCCGAGCAGGCCGGCGAGCGCGCTCCAGGCGCCGGCGCGCAGGCGCCAGCTGCGGGCGGTGTCGGCGGCGGCGCGCCGCCCAGCGCTGGTAGTGGGCCGACCGCGGCACTCAGCCACCGAGCGCACCCGCGATTGCTTCGGGGTCGGCCATCGCGCCGACGCCCTCCTCGCCGCACGCCAGCACGCCCGCGAGCGGTGGCAGCACGGTCGCGCCGGCGGCGCGCAGGGTTGCGAGGTGGCCCTGGACCACCGGCTTTTCCCACATCACGGTATTCATCGCCGGGGCCAGGAGCACGCGCTTGCCCGGCTCGAGGGCGAGGAAGAGGGTGGCGAGGAGGTCATCGGCCAGCCCGAGCGCGAGGCGCGCCAGGAGGTCGGCGGTCGCCGGCGCCACCACCAGGACGGCGCACCAGCGCGCGAGGTCGATGTGCGGCATCGAGCCGTCTTCGCTCCACATGGTGGTCGCCACCGGCTGGCGGGTGACCGCCTGCAGCGCCGCGGGCGCGACCAGGCGCGCGCCGTTGGCGGTGAGCACGCAGCGCACCTCATGGCCGCGCCGGACCAGCGCACGCGCCACCTCGGGGGCCTTGTAGGCAGCGATGCCACCGGCGATGCCGAGGAGCACGTTCATGACTGGCAGTATCGCGCGCGGCAGCGGTGGCGGAAGGGGCGAGCCGCGCCGGGCCGGGCCGGGAGCACCGCGCGCGAGCGCGGCGAGCGCTCAGGGCGCGGCCTTCTCCAGGCTGCCCATTTGCCGGGCGATGCCGGCCTCGAGGTCGAAGACCAGCGAATCGGTAACCACCAGGAGCCCGGGGCTGCCGAGCGGGCTGCGCAGCAGGCGGGCCGCGAAGCCGGACTTGGCCGGGTCCCAAACCGCCATGCCGACGCGGGGGATCTGGAAGGTGAGGTTCAGGGTATGCCAGGGCCCCACCGGCAGCGGTTCAGCGGGGTTCATGCCCTTGCCGGCGAAATCGACCACCAGCGCCTGGCCGCTGCCGAAGCCGGCGGTGACCTTGTCGTTATCGTTGGCCAGCGCCAGGGAGCCCTTGTACGTGCAGAAGTAGGTGGCGTCATCGCACCAGCCGAGGAGGGCGAAGGCGCGGCGCTTGCCCGGGCTGTAGACCCGCCCGTTGCGGTCGAGCAGCAGCAGGGACAGGCCATCGCGCCAGGCGTCGATCGGCGCCCAGCCCGCGCTCGGCTCCTCGCTGCCCACCGGCACGCCCTTATCCTGCACGCGCGCATACTCGATGCGGAAGCGACCGACCGGCTGCTGGTCGCGCACGATCGCCAATGGCGCCCCGGCGGTGCCGCTGTGGCGCAGCTTGCCGGTTGCGAGATCGCATTCGGCCCAGGCCTTGGTCTTGGTCGCCACCAGGCGGCGGCCATAGCGGTCGACGTAGATGTCCCAGCCGCCGCCCTCGAGCTGCAGCTTGTAGGCATTGCGCTTGCCGGCGTCCTGGTTGAGGGCGATGAGCTGGTAGCCGCCCGAATCGATCACCGCCCAGGCCGGCGCGTAGAGGTCGCAGCTCTTGGCGGTGCCTGACCACAGCAGGCGTCCGGCGGCGTCGAACACCGCGCGGTTGGTGCCGTCGTCCTCGTTGATCCTGACCATCTCCGCCTCGCAGCGCACCGATCCGATGGGGAAGCCGACCTGGGCGAAGGGGCGCTCCGCCACGTCGTTCCCGCTGAGGTCGAGCACGGTGACCGCCTTGCCGGCATAGGTGTAGATCGCGTTGACCTCGTTGCTGGCGACTACCCATTCGCCGTTGAGCTGAAACACCGGCTGGGCCGTGGGATCGGCGGCGAGGTCGCTCCAGCGGTAGATCGCCAGCACCTCGCCCTGCGCCTCATCGCCAAGGGAGGCCACGTTGCCGAGCAGGTCGTAGGTCAGCGGGGTCTTCGCCCCCGAGCCGGAGCCGACCACCACGAAGCGGCCCAAGGACAGCAGCCGGCAGTTCTTGCCGAAGCCCATGGGCTGCGGCACCTCCACCACGTCGCCGGTGGCCTTGACGAGATGGAGCAGGTTGACCGTCACCGGCGGCGGCGGCTTGTCGGCGGTGGCGGGGGTGGCGGGGGCCTTGTCGGCAGTCGGTGCGTCGGCGGGGGTGGCGGCGGGGGCAGCCGCGCCCTTGTCGGCAGCGTCCTGGCCCTTGTCGGTGTCTGCGGCGGGGGGGGCAGCGGGCGCCGGCCTGGTCTTGGAGATCACCGCCAGGGCGATGCCGGGACCCGCCGCCGCCGCGGTCAGCAGGCAGGCCGGGGCGTTGGGGACCAGCAGCGCGACCGGGGGGTTGTCGGCGCCGCGCAGGGCAAACGGGTGGGCGAGCGCCCAGCTGCCGCCCGCGCCCACCCCGAGCGGACGCCACAGCCCGGGCACCACCAGGTTGGCTTCGCCGCCGCGGGCGATGACCAGGCGCGGGTTGGCGTCGTTGCTGTCCAAGATGGTGAACAGTGCCGCGCTGCCGTCATCGGCGACGCACACCGGACCGGAC
>JAYVMM010000277.1:0-3574 GCA_043758975.1 Planctomycetota bacterium
CGCGCGCCGCGGCCACCTCGCCGGCGTTGAGCTCGGCGTAGGCGAGCTTGGCGGTCAAAAGCGCGCGCACCGCCGGTGCGGCGTCCTTAGGGGCCGCCGCCAGCACCCGGCGCAGCAGGTCGGCGGCATGCAGCGGGGCGCCGCCGGCGAGGGCGAGGCTGGCGGCGCGCTCGAGCGCCTTGGCGGCGAAGGAAGAGGCGGGATAGTCGTGCGCCACCGCCTCGAAGGCGGCGGCATCGTTCTGGGCCGCCGCCTGCTCGAAGCGCTCGCTGGCGCGCGCATCGAAGAGCTTGCGGTAGCCCGCGGTCGCATCCACGCCGAGCGCGCTCAGGCGGTCGGCGATGTACTCGCTGATGCCGACCAGGCGGGAATCGCCGAGCTTGATCAGCTCGGCGCCGTGGGTGTCGAGCGCGCGCTGGTAGGTGCGCAACCCGCGCTCGGTGTCGCCGGCAGCGAGCGCGCGGTCCGCGGTCTGCACCATGGTGCCGGCATCGAGCGAGATCTGGAAGGCGGCGTTCTCCGACTTGTCGCCGCGCACCCGGAACAGCCCTTCATGGACTTTGGCGCGCAGCGCCTCGTCCTTGATCGGGCGCTCACCGGCGCGGCGGTAGAAATCTGCGGCGATGCGCGGATAGCCGGCCATGCGGTAGAGATCGGCGAGCTGGACCAGGGTGCGGGTCTGGGTGTCGGCCTCGTAGACCGTGCGCTCGATGCGCCCGAGCAGCTGCACCGCGCCGCTGAGGTCGCCCTGGGCGCGCAGGCGCTCGGCGGCGCGCGGGCGGAAGGAGTCGAAGGCGCGGCGCTTGTCCGGGAAGTCGCGGCGCTCGCCGACGTCCTCGATCCACGCCACCAGCTCATGCTCGGGCAGGCGATCGACGGCGGCGAGCTGGAGGTCGGGCCGCTCGGGGAAGGCGCGCGCCACCAGGCGCGCCACCGCGGCGGCGGATTGCTGCTCGCCGGCCTTGGCCAGGCCCTCGAGCTGCTCGCTGAGCACCGCGGCGGCGGCGGCGCGCGCATCGCCCGAGCGCTCGGCCATGCTCAGCGCCTGCGCGATGTTGAGCCCGCGCGAGGCGCCGTTGGTGACGTTGATGATCACCCCCCATTCGCCGCCGCCCTGCTGCACCATCGCCAGCAGGGTGTTGGTGCCGGCGATGAACTTCACCGGGATGATGATGTCGCCGAGGTGGGCGGCGCGCTGCTCGCGGTCCTCGTGCAGCTTCTTGCCGTTGAACCACAGCACCAGGCCGTCGTCGCTGCCGCAGCTGAGCTCGCCGTCGGCGGCCGCGGGGACGTCGATCTCGCGGTAGACGAAGGCCACGCTGTTGTCGTTGACGAACAGGCCCTTGAGGTCGAGCACGCCCTCCTTGTAGGCGTCAGGTCCCGGGCGGATCCACTTCTTTCCCTGCACGCTCTTGCCGAGGTCGACCTTGCCGGCGGCGACCGGCGGCTTGTCGTAGCACTGCCAGGCCTCGTTGGGGAAGGGGCCGATGGCCCAGAAGTCCTTGATCAGCGGCGCCAGCAGCAGGTTCTTGAAGGCGCCGCCGGCGGCGGGCGGCGTCGCCGGCGCCGGCTGGGCGTTGGCCAGCGCGGCCTCGAGCAGACGCGTGCCGGCCGGGCTCTCGACCAGGCAGGCGCGCACGTAGGCGGCGCGCAGCGCCGCGAGCGCCGCCCCGCCCTGGTGGGCAGCGAGCGCCGCCTCGGCGGCGCTGCGGCGCTCCTGCACCAGCGCGTGCGCGCCGGCGACGCACAGCTGGAGCGCCTGCTGGTAGTGCAGGATGGCGTCGGCGAGGGCAGCCTCGGATTCCTTGCCGGCGGCGGCTGCCGCCTCGGCGTACTCGACCAGGCGGGCGGCACGCACCGCCTCGCTGCCGTGACCATAGTCGAGCACCGCCTGCAGCTGCTTGAGCCGCCCGGCCTGGTCGCCACGCGCCTCGCAGGCGCACGCGAGCAGGTTGTGCACGCGCAGGGCGCGCGCGCTGCCCTGGGCGTCCTTGGGCTGGGCCGCGAGCAGGGCGTTGGCGCCGTCGTCCTTGCCCAGTTCGAGCTCGCGCGCCGCCGCCTCGAGCAGGATCTCAAAGCGCTCGGGGTGGTCCTCGGGCAGGCGCAGGGCGAGCTCGCGCAGGTCGCCCGGCACGCGCTCGTCCTGCTTGAGCAGCTGATGCAACCGGGCGCGCTCGAAACCGCTCTCGAGCACCAGCTCGGGGGTGACGCCCTCGCCCTTGAGCAGGGCGTCGATGGCGGCGAGGCCCTTGTCGGGGAAGCCCATTTGCTCCCACAGCTGGGCGATCTTCAGGCCGGCGACCGCGGCGTCGGTGGGGTTGGCGTTGGCGCTCAGGCGGCGCTTGGCCAGCTGCTCGATGTCGAGCGCGACCGCGGATTGGTCGCGCAGCAGGCGGTGCAGGCGCGAGCGCTCGAAGAACGAGCCGTCGAGCTGCTGCACCGGCACCCCCTCGCGGTCGGGGATGGTGGTGAGCACGGCGGCGGCCTTGGCGGTCTGCCCGAGGCCCTCCCACAGCTGGGCCTGCTCGTTGACCAGGGCGAGGGAGTTCTCGGCATCCTCGCTGAAGTCGGAGGCGAGGCGCTCGAGCAGGGCGATGCGGTTGAGCGCATCGGCAGGCTCGTGGCGCAGGCTGATGACGCAGCGCGCATCGCCGCCACGCGCCACCGCCTTGACCAGGATGCGGTTCTCGCCCGCGTGCAGGCGCGCCACCGCCGACCAGCGGTCGGCCACCGGCTCCTCGTCATGCCAGGTGTTGCCGACCGCCACCCCGTTGACGTACAGCCACATCGCGCGCTGGCCGTCGAACCAGAAGCGCTCGGCGCGCTCCGCTTCGGCATGGATGGTGGCGGTGGCGAAGGCGATCTGGTTCTCCCCGCCCATGCGCAGCAGGCCCTTGAGCGCGAGGGTGGAGCCGGCGTGCTCGTCGGCGGTGTAGCCCACCCAGCCGCCCTCCTTGCCGTCGGCGAGCGGCACGCGCGCCTTGAGGTCGAGCTCCTTCTCCAGCGCGTAGGGCTTGTCCGACCACGGCAGCGGGCCGAGCAGCTGCCACTCGCGCAGCGGCTGGGCGGTGAGCAGCGCCTCGCGCGCCTCGTCCAAGTTCTTCGGCTTGCGGTAGCCGGTGAGCGCGGGCGGCTTGGGCACCTCGCTGGTGATGCTCAGGTTGGATACCGTCCAGGTCAGGGTCTGCGATTGGTTGGGGTCGCCGAGGTCATTGGCGAGATGCGGCTGCTGCTGCGCCGGCTGGTCCCCCGCCCAGCCGCGCCCGATGATCACGCGCTCGGGCGGGCCGGCGAACTGCCCGGCCTTGCGTTCGAAGCTGGCGAGCTGGCTCCAGCGCAGGCCGTCCATGCTGGCGTAGGCGCTGACATCGCGGCTGGTCAGCAGCAGGCGGAAGTAGCCCGGCACCGCGCCACTGTAGTAGACGCTCTCCGAGCGCGTGAAGCCGTGCTCGGTGCCGTTGAGGTAGTAGCTCCAAGCGCGGCGGCGCGGCATGTTGCGCTCGACCCACTGCTCGACCCCGCCCAGCCCGACGCACAGCGCGCTGGTCGGCCCCCAGTAGAGGGCGATGGAGGT
>JAYVMM010000278.1:0-2794 GCA_043758975.1 Planctomycetota bacterium
TCAAGGGCGACATCACCGATGCCGCGCTGGTCGAGCGCGTCCTGCGCGAGCATGCCATTGACACCATTATCCACCTCGCGGCGGAGAGCCACGTCGACCGCTCGCTCGACTCGCCGATGGCCTTCATCCACACCAACGTGGTCGGCACCGCCACCCTGCTGGCGGCGGCGCGCGCGGCCTGGGGTTCGCGCGCGGACGTGCGCTTCCACCACGTCTCCACCGACGAAGTCTACGGCTCGCTGGGCGAGAGCGGGCACTTCAATGAGTCCACCGCCTACGACCCGTCCAGCCCCTACAGCGCCTCCAAGGCCGGCAGCGACCATCTCGTGCGCGCCTGGCACCGCAGCTACGGCCTGCCGGTGACCATCACCAACTGCTCGAACAACTACGGTCCCTACCATTTCCCGGAGAAGCTCATCCCGCTGATGATTACCAACGCCCTCGCCGGCAAGCCGCTGCCGGTCTACGGCGACGGGCGCAATGTGCGCGACTGGCTCTACGTCGAGGACCACTGCCGCGCCATCGACGCGGTGGTCAAGCGCGGGCGCAGCGGCGAGACCTACAATGTCGGCGGCCACAACGAGTGCGCGAATATCGAGATCGTCGAGCTGGTGTGCGACCTGCTCGACGCCGCCCGCCCGGCGCCCGCAGGCAGCTACCGCCGGTTGATCACCTTCGTCGCCGATCGCCCCGGTCACGACCGGCGCTACGCCATCGATGCCGGCAAGATCGAGCGCGAGCTCGGTTGGCGCCCGCGCGAGACCTTCGCCAGCGGCCTGCGCAAGACCGTCGACTGGTACCTCGCCAATCAGGCGTGGGTGGATGAGATCCGCTCGGGGCGCTACCAGGGGCAGCGCCTCGGACTGAGCGGCTGAGGGCGGCGCGCTGCCGTCGGAGCGTTCAGCGCCGGGCGCGCCACGCGAGGGCGAGGTTGGCGGCCCCGAACACCACCATCACCAGGCCCCACCACAGGTCGATGTTGACGGCGGGGTGCTCGCCGTGGTGGGTCAGCGGGTCGCCGACCAGGCCATAGCAGGCGAGCATGCCGCCGAGGATGACGAAGAGCAGGCCGAGCGGCAGGCGGATGTCGAGGTCCATGGCGTCCTCACCAGAAGATGATGTTGAGCAGGAGCACGGCGATCAGGATCAGGCTGCCGAGCAGCCCGGGCGTCAGCCAGCCGGGGCTGCGCTCCGGCGTCGCCGGGCCGGCGCCCCAGGCCAGGCCAACGAGTTCGGTCTTGTCCTTGGGTTTGGTCAAGAGCGAGACCAGGATGGTGACCACGAAGCACGAGCTCCAGGCGACGATGGCGGCATAGAAGTTCTGCGCCATGTCGCTGGGGTAGCTATGGTGGACGCCGAGCCAGCCACCCTTGAACAATGAGAGCGCGCCGACCGGCTGGGTCAGGCCGTGATGGATGGCGGCGCCGAGGGTGCCGGCGAGCAGACCGGCGAAGGCACCGTGGCCGGTCGTGCGTTTCCAGAACATGCCGAGCAGGAAGGTGGCGAAGAGCGGCGCGTTGACGAAGGCGAACACCAGCTGGAGCATGTCCATGATGTTGTTGAAGGCCGAGGCGATATAGGCCGCCGCCATGCTGAGCAGGATGCCGACCACCGTGGTCAAGCGTCCAACCATCAGGTAGTGCGCGTCGCTGCCGTTCTTCTTGATCAGGCTCTGGTAGAGGTCGTAGGTCCACACCGTGTTGAAGGCGGTGACGTTGCCGGCCATGCCGGACATGAAGGAGGCCATCAGGGCAGTGAGGCCGAGGCCGAGCATGCCCGCGGGCAGGTAATGGTCGAGCATCAGCGGCACCACCTGATTGTAATCCGGTTCGCCGTTGCGCATCGGGAAGGTCACCCCGCTGCCAGGCACCACCGAGAGCGCGACCGCGATCATCCCGGGCAGGATGACGAGGAAGGGGAATACCATCTTGGGGATGGCGGCGATCAGCGGTGTGCGGCGCGCGGCGGTGAGGTCGCGCGCGGCCATGGCGCGCTGCACCACCAGGAAGTCGGTGCACCAGTAGCCGAAGGACAGCACGAAGCCGAGGCCCATGGCGAGGCCGATCCATTCCACGCCCATCGGGTTCTGCTTGGCCTCGCCCATATGCTGACCGACTTGGAGCCACGAGCCGGCGGCGAAGCCGTTCGCCTGCGCCACCTCGTTGAGGCGGGCGGTGAGGCCCTCCCAGCCGCCGATCTGGTGCAGGCCGAGCAGCACCAGGGGCAGGAAGCCGAAGACGATGAGGAAGAACTGCAGGACCTCGTTGTAGATCGCGCTGGTCAGCCCGCCCATGGTGATGTAGATCAGGACGATCGCGCCGGATGCCACCACGCAGAGGTGGAAAGGCCAGCCGACCAGGGTCGCGAGCAGGGTGGCGAGCGCGTACATCGAGATGCCCGAGCTCATCACCGTCATCACCGCGAAGGAGAGCGCATTGAAGGTGCGCGTCTTCTCGTCGAAGCGCAGCTTGAGGTACTCCGGAACTGAGCGCGCCTTCGAGCCGTAGTAGAACGGCATCATGAACACGCCCACGAAGACCATCGCCGGGATGGCGCCCAGCCAGTAGAAATGCGCAGTGGCGAAGCCGTACTTGGCCCCGCTCGCGGCCATGCCCATCACCTCCTGGGCACCGAGGTTGGCGCCGATGAAGCCGAGCGCGCAGATCCACGAAGGCAGCGAGCGCCCGGACTCGAAGAAGTCGCTCGCCCCGCGCACGCGCCGCCTGATCAGCACGCCAATGCCGATGACGAAGAGGAAGTAGACCGCGATGACCAGGTAGTCGATGACCGAGAG
>JAYVMM010000279.1:0-3764 GCA_043758975.1 Planctomycetota bacterium
CCACGGGCACCGGCACCGCCGCGGTCTCCGCCAGCCCCACCGGCGGCGCTCCCTGTCCGCGGTAGGCGGCCTGGAAGCAGAGCGGATGGCGCGGGGCGAGGGCATGGATGACCGCCCGGCCTGGCTTCAGACCGAACGCCCAGGCGGTGACCTCGATGTCGCCGGGAACGACCTCGGCGCGGATGAGCGCGGTGGCCACGCCGAATTCGCTCTTCATCGGATTGGCCTGGGTCGCACCATCGCCGATGATGCGACCAGGGCCGCTGACGGAGAAGTGGACCTCCTCGCTGCCGAGCACCTTGGGCAGGCCATTGGCGTCGACCACCCAGGCGCGCACCGGCACGAAGTCCGAGCCGTCGGCGCGCAGCGGCACCCGGCGATCATCGACGGTCAGGGCGATGGCTGAGGTGCGCTGCGGGTACTTCTTCACCGTCTTGCACACCACGGTGCCGCCGATCAGGCCCTCCGCCACCATGGCGATCTTGTCCAGGCAGTCCCGCCAGCGCTCGGTGATGACCCGGAACACGAACACCCCGGGGAAGGTGATGGGCGGGTGCGGCAGCGCGCCGCTGCGCTCGGCAGAACGAGTGCCGATGACCTTGCCCAGCCAGGTCAGACGCACCTGTTCGCAGTTGGTGTAGATCACCACATCGCTCGCGGAGACCTGGGTCAATTCGTTGGCGATGGCAACCATCGGCCCGGTCTCGATGCCGGGCAGGGTGAAGCCGGCATCGTACTGGCTCTGGAACAGCAGGTAGGAGTAGCGCGGCACGCGGAAGACGTCGAGCAGGCCGCCCCAGAAGGGGTCGGGATGGTAGCCGCGCTGGTGGTCGATGCCGCACCACAGCGCGGCGCCCATGCTCTGCCGTGCGCCGGAATAGATCCCCGGCAGGTCGCGCGCGCGGATCTGCGCCTGGCCGAGCAGGGCGGCCTCGCCCCACTCGCGCTTGACCCGGGTGGCGGCGTTCTGCGACCAGAAATTCTCGACCTCGCCGCCGTCGCCGTACTCGCGCGAGAAGGTGGTGCCCTCGGGGTGGGTGGTGCCGTAGTAGCCGACGTCCAGCCCGGCCGGCTTGGCGAGGTCGTTGTCGGCGACGGTGAAGACGCCGGGGAAGGGGATCTCCTCGTGCACGATGCGCCCGAGTTCATGCACCATGGCGATGGGCTGCTCGGGAGTCTCGTTGATCGCGGTCTCCCACAGCAGCACCGCCGGGCGGTTGCGGTCGCGACGCGCGAGCGCGCGCGCGTCATCCTTGAGGCGGGCGGCGAACAGCGGATTGCCGGCATTGTAGAACTGCCAGCCTGGATTGGCGACCGTAACCAGCAGGCCGAGGGCGTCGCAGGCGTCCATGAAGGCCGCCGAGAGCGGATAGTGCGCCGCGCGCACCACCGTGCAGCCGCCCTCGCGCAGGAGCAGGGCGTCGCGCCACTGCCCGGAGTCGGGCAGGGCGTTGCCGACGTAGGCATAGTCCTGGTGGCGGTTGACCCCGCTGAGCGGGTGGCCGACATAGGCGCCGTTGACGAACAGGCCGTCCTTGCCGTGCAGGCTGAAGATGCGGATGCCGAAGCGGGTGACCAGGCTGTCGACCACGCGCTCGCCGACCACCACTTCGGTGAGCAGATCATGCAGGTAGGGGTCGTCGGGGTGCCAGCAGTGCGCCGCCGGCACGCTCATCGTTTGCGTCAGCTGCTGGGTAGCGCCGGGGGCGAGCTGGAATGCCTGTTCGAGATGCTGCAGGGGTGTGCCATCGGCGGCGAGCAGGGTAGTCCGAATCGTGCCGGCGCGCGCCTCCGCGCCGGTGTTGCCGAGGTGGGTGCGCACCTCCAGGCTGGCGGTGCCGTGCTCGAGGGCGGTGGTTGCGACCAGCACGCCACCGTTGGCGGCGCCGGCGGTCAGCTCGGGCAGGGTCACGGCGAGGGGCTCGGTGATGATCAGGCTGACATCGCGGTAGATGCCGCCGAGGTAGGCGAAGTCGAGGCCCTTCTGCGCATGCCCGGGCGGATAGGAGGTGTCGTCGGCGTTGTTGGCGTAGACCGCCACCACGTTGTCCCCGCCGTCAGATCGCAGCTTGCCGCCGAGCTCGACCGCGAAGGGCAGGTAGCCACCGAAATGCTCGGCCAGCTGCACGCCGTTGAGGTACACCCGGCACACCCCCATGACACCGGCGAAGTGCAGCACCGCGTGCCGCCCGGCCTGGGCAGGATCGAGGGCGAAGCGCTTGCGGTACCACGCAGGGCCCTGGTAGTTGCGCCCGCCGCTGGCGTTCTCGCCGAGGATCTCCAGGCCGTGCGGGCAGTCGGCTGCGGCCCAGGCATGATCGTCGAACTCGGCGGCGGCGGCGCCGGCGACATCGCCCTTGGCGAAGCGCCAGCCGGGGTTGAAGTCGAGCACCTGGCGCGGGCTGCCGGCGACGGCGTGGAAGCCGGCGGTGGAGAACTCCGGCGCGCGGCCCGGCGTGACCTGGCGCGGGCGCAACGCAATCGGAAGCTTCACCTCGCTGGCCAGGGTGATCTCGGGCGCCGGCGCGGCGGTGCCGACAGCTAGGCGCAGGTAGCACAGGTTGAGGTGGTCGCCGCCGATGCCATTGCCGGCGTCGGTGCCGACCAGGCGCAGGCTGGAGACCCCGGCGATCGGCACGCTGAAGTAGCAGGGCTCGTCGCCGGCATGCAGCACCGGGGTCTCGAACAGCTTTGTGCCGTCCCCCCACACCTGGACGGTGACGGTGCCAGTGCCCTCCTCATTGGCGAGGCCGGCGAAGCAGGTCACCCAGCGGTACTTGCCCGCCACCGCATAGACGATCTCGGCCACCACATGGGTGCCGATGCCCTGCGGGAACTCGACCCCGCTGATGTTGAGCGGCTGGCCACCGACGCTGCGGTCCTGGTGCGGGGTGCCCCAGCCGCTGATGCAGCTGGTGGCCTCGCGCACGCCGACGTGGACATCCGCGCTGCCATCCAGGGCAACCGGCGTGGCCTCGCCGCCGGTGACGCGCGAGAGCACCAGCAGGAGCAGTGCGCCCAGCGGCAGGAGTGCGGCGGAATGCAGGAAATGGACGCACGAGCAGGAACTGGTCATGATCGCCTCCCTCGGAGATCGGTGCGGTCGGATCCGCGCAGTGTGTGCGCTGGGGGCGGGCATGGAATATCAAATCCGATCGATTGCATACAATTTCTGGTCATGCTGGGCCGGAGCATGCTCACCCTGCCGCGCCGCCTCCTGCACAGCGACTGCAGCTACCGCACCCTGGGCGGCAGCGGCGAACAGGGCTTGCTCGGCATCGGCTTCAGCCTCAAGGCCGGCGGCGATGACGGGCGCAGCGCCGGCCTGCAGCACTACAGCCTGTCGTGGTGCCTGCGCGGCCACGCCACCTACGACGACGGTGCGGTGCGACAGGAGGTGGTGCCGGGCACGCTGTTCCAGCGATTCCCGCACTGGCCGCACCGTTTGGACCTCGGGCGCGACGGGCGCTGGGCCGAGTGTTGGCTCGCGCTCGGCCCCGATGCCTACCGCCTGCTGGTCAGCTACCAGCTGGTCCTCCCCTCGCGCCCGCTCGCCACCCTGCCGCTCGATCTCGCGCGCATCGAAGCCATCCGCCGCGCGCGCGATGCCCTGCGCGCTGCGCGCGAGCACGAGCTGCCGCTGCACCTGGCGCGCATCCTCGCGCTCATCACCGGCCTTCTGGTCGATGCCCGCCAGCAGGGCCGCGACCCTGCCGGCACCGCCATCGACCACGCCTGCAACCGCATCGCCGCTGATCCCTTGG
>JAYVMM010000280.1:0-5435 GCA_043758975.1 Planctomycetota bacterium
CCCTGGCGCGCGCGCACGCTCTCCGAGTTCTGGTCGGGGCGCTGGAACCGCTGGGTCGGCGATTGGCTGGCGCAGGTGGTCTACCGGCCCCTGCGCCGCCGGCGTGCCCTCGCGGTGGTGGCGACCTTTCTCGCCTCCGGGGTGCTGCACGAGCTCTTCATGTCCCTGCCGCTGCTGTACACCACCGGGCACTGCATCCTCGGCCAGCCGACGCTCTACTTCGCCATCCAGGCCGCCGCCCTCGGGATGGATGTGCGTTTGGCGGACGCCCCCGCAGCGCTGCGTCGCGTGCTACTATGGGCGGCGGTGGCGGGGCCGGCGCCGCTCATCCTCAACGAGACCTTCCTGCGCGCCTTCGCCTTCGTGGGCTGAGTCCTTCAAGCGGAGATCCCCAGAGTCCGGATGGCGTGCCACGACGGCTACTTGGACGGCGCTGGAGCCTGCTTGACGCGGGCGATGTCGGCGGGGTTGCCGCTGTAGACGCGCACGTAGTCGACGTACATGTCGGCGATGCCGCCATAGCGCGAGAGGTCGACCGGCCAGCCGCCGCCGGTGGCGAGGTTGATGAGAAAGTAGAAGGGCAGCTTCTTCGACACCGCCATGGTGGAGTGGCGGCACATTTCGATGTCGTCGACGTAGTAGATGGTGTCGCTCTCGGTGACCTTGCAGCCATAGGTGTGCAGCGTCTGGTACCAGGTCGAGGGGATGCCGGCCTTCTTCAGCGACACCACCGGGGCGCCATGGCCGATCTGCTTGAGCACGGACTGCTCGGCCTTCTGCCCGTCGGCACCTTGGTTCCAGGCGTGCGGGGTGATGCAGAAGAGCTCGTGCGCGTTGGGGCGCCCGGGCCCCTCGCCGCCGTAGGCCTCGATGATGTCGAGCTCGTCGCAGGGGCCGCGCTGGTCGGGGTAGGCCTCGTTCTTGGTCAGCAGCCAGAAGGCCGGCCAGGCGCCGGTGGCGTTGGCGCCGAGGAAGCGGCACTCGAAGTAGCAGGGCAGCGAGGCGAGCGCGCCGGAGCCGTCCTTCTTCATGCCGCAGATCAGCCCGGCGCTGTGCTTGCCCTCGTCGGCGCGGATGCGCAGCCAGGTGCCGACCTGGGTGAAGGGGTTGCCGGGCTCATGCAGGTCGGTGAAGCGCAGGCTGCTGAAGTCCTGGCTGCCGTCCGGCGGCTTGTGGCTGTAGTAGGTGGCGGTGGGATCCTTGTCCGAGATGGTCGGCATGCTGGTGAAGTCGTCGGCGAAGATCAGGGTCATGTCCTTGGCCGCGGGTGGCGCCTCCTTGGGCATGCCCTCCTTCCACGGCACGCCGCCCTTGTTGTAGAGCTGCAGCCAGCAGGTGTCGTGGATGCTGCCGCTGGAGCCGGTGATGCGCACGCACATGGGGCCGTGCGGGAAGTCGTTGGCCGGGAACACCAGCGAGCCCTTGCCGTCCTGGTCGAGTTTGGCGGTGCCGACCACCGCCTCGGCTCCGAAGCCCGGGCCCTGCTTCCAGCACGCCACTTCGGCGGTGAGCAGGCCGGGCGCTATGATGTTCACGGGAGTGTCGCCCTGGATGTCGCCGCCATAGGCCGGTGAACTCACCGCGACAGTGCCCGGCTCCTTGCTCGGATCGACTGGCACCGGCGAGAGCGCGATCTCGGCGGCGCTGGCGAAGCCGCCAACACCAGCGAGCACTTCGAGGCGGACATAGCGCGTGGTGACCTCGGGGAAGAGGGCGACCTTGCGCTTGGCGCTGGCCGGCCAGCTGCCGCCGGCGACCACGGTGGTGAAATCCTTGCCGTCGTTGCTGACGCTGACGTTGTAGCTGGTCACGGTGCCGTTGCCGCCGTCCGGGCGTGGCAGATAGACCAGGCAGGCGACGTGGGTGGGCTTGCCCTGGTCCAGCTGGATCCACTGCGGCAGGATGGCCCGGGGTTCGCCCCAGCGGCTGTGCCACAGGCTGGCGAGGTTGCCGTCGAGGGCGAAGCCCGGCTCGTTGCCGGGCTGGAAGCTGCTCGCGGTGGCGGTGAGCCCCGGATCGGATGGCGCGCCTTCGGCGGCGTGGGCTCGATTGGCCAAGGCGAGCAGCGCGATCAGCACGGTAAGCAGCGCAGCAGGCAGGGGGGCAGTGGAGCTGGGGCAGGAGCAGGAGCGGGTGCGTCGCATCAGGTTTCCTCGCATGCCCAAACGTCTACTTTCGGGCGTTGTGACCAGGGCCGGCCTAGCCTCGCCGCCGCGCGTGCGCGCGACCTGGGCACGCACTCTGGCGCGCTGGTGGGCAGGTCCTACAGTCGCCGGCTGGGATACCGTCGCCATGCGCAACGGCGAACGAAGCGCCAGCCTGCTCATACTGCTGTTCTGCTCCTGCTGCGGAGCGGAGAACGCGCCGGAGGCGGAGTTTCTCGGCGTCGAGCAGGGTCGCGTGGCGATCATCGACGAGAGCATCGAACCGTATGTCTCGCTGCTCCAGCCGCTCGAGATGGCGGCCAAGACCGGCGCGGTGGTCCCCGGGGCGACTATCGAGGCCCAGCGTGCGCTCTGCCGGAAGCGCTTCCAGGACGCTGTCCTGGCCTTCACCCCGGCGGAGCAGGACGCCGTCACCCATGCGCTCGCGGTGGTCACGCCGTTCCTGCGCAAGCACTACCCCCGCTTCGTCAGCGAACCCTGGCGCTTCATCAAGGTCGCCGACACCCTCGAGGGTGGCCTGCCGCATACCAGCGGTCGCTGCATCGTGCTCGCGAGCCGCACCCTCGCTGAGATGATCGCCGCCGCGGGTGATTGCCGCTGATCCCCGCATGCGCCCTCTGGCTTGCAGAGAGGGTCGTGGCGAGTGTTGCGTTGGGCGCCGGATTCCCATGCTATCGGCGTCCATGTTCTTGGCAGCGCAGTCGCAATGTGCAATCGCAGCCTGGGCTAGTCGCTAGCATTATTCCCTTCTGCGCTCGACTGCGCACCGGAGTCATTCCCATGATGGTCAGCGTCTCAACGGAAATCACGACTGCAGTCCGTGGATATTTCGCCCACAACTGCAACCAATGCAAATGCACCAGGCCATTCCTGGCGCTGAACCTGACCGAGCGGCAGCGCCTGAACGTCGGCATATCCGGGGTGAGCGTCGGCGACGATGGACTGGGGCGTGATCTGGCGACCTGCGATTTCTGCGGCTACAAGATCCGCTTCAAGGCGCGCGTGGTGGCCAAAACGGTCGATTGGAACGGCGACATCGAGGGCGTCATGCGGGAGGCCAAATCCCAGATCGAGCGCACGGATGCGCCGCCGAATATGGTTCTGGCGTGGGCGCAGCTGAACCGGGAACTTGGCGCCACGGCGAAGGGCATATGGTCGCTGCGCAATATCCTGGTGGTGAACTCCTCGGCAGCCGTGCTGCTGTGCGTGCTGGAGATCGTCGTGGTGCGATGGTTCCTGCCGCTAGGCAATGTCTCGAATGCGGCCATGGCGGGGCTCTTTATGCTCAACTATGGTGCCATGGTGCTGTTCGAATTCGTAAAATGGAAGAAGGGGGCGACCGCGTGCATCCGGGCGAGGATCGGGAAAATGGCGTCCTTCTACAAGATCCCCTACGCCGAGATCGAGCGTGGCCGCGAGGTCGTCAGATCCAAGCTGTTCCGCGTCGTGCTGGGCACCAGGTGAACGGGCAGGCGGTGCGCGACGTGGAAGCGGCTGAGGTGGACGTTGGCGGCGAGGTCGTCGGGCCGGATCGGCTCGCCGAGATGGGCGAGGAAGTAGCTGCGCGTGCGGGCGACGATGGCCGCCTCGCCACCGCGGGCGCTTCCTGCGCAACACCCGCGCCGACCATCGTTGCGCGCTGGTGAGGGCGGGGGAGGTCCCAGGCTGGCCGGGGCGTTGCTGGCAAAGTCGCGCCTGCAGCCTAGCATCCGCCCCTCCTGGAAACGCCTGCCATGCCCGCCCCCAACCTCACCCCGAGCTCCCACCTCGCCAACGTACGCTACGAGATCCGCGGTCCGTTAGCCCGCCGCGCCCTCGAGCTGGAGAAGGCCGGGCACGAGATCATCAAGCTCAACATCGGCAATCCCGGCGCCTTCGGCTTCCGCATGCCCGAGAGCATGCGCGCGGCGATCGTCGAGAACCTCCAGCAGGCCGACCCCTACTGCCACCAGAAGGGCATCTTCCAGGCGCGCGAAGCGGTGGTGATGCAGCAGCACAGCCGCGGGGTGATGGATGTCACCGCGGACGAGGTCTACATCGGCAATGGGGTCAGCGAGCTGATCCTGTTCAGCCTGCGCGCGCTGCTCAACGAGGGCGACGAGGTGCTGGTGCCCAGCCCCGACTACCCGCTGTGGACGGCGGCGGTGGTGATCAACGGCGCCAAGGCGGTGCACTATCCCTGCCCGCAGGACCAAGGATTCCTGCCCTCAATCGCCGAGCTGCGCCAGCTGGTGAGCGCGCGCACGCGCGCGCTGGTCATCATCACCCCCAACAATCCCACCGGCGCGGTCTACCCGCGCGCCCTGCTCACCGAGATGGTGGCCTTCGCCGAGGAGCACGGGCTGGTGATCTTCTCGGACGAGATCTACGACCAGATCCTCTATGACGGCGCCGAGCACGTGCCGGTGGCGACTCTGGTCAAGAACACCCTGTGCGGCACCTTCGGCGGGCTGTCCAAAGTCTACCGCGCCTGTGGTCTGCGCGTCGGTTGGCTGAGCTTCAGCGGGCTGCGCCAGCAGGCCAAGGACTACCTGCTCGCGCTCGACCTGCTCGCCAGCTTGCGCCTGTGCTCGAACGTGCCCGGGCAGTACGCGGTGCAGACCGCGCTCGGCGGGCGGCAGTCGATCTGGGACCTGACCAAGCCGGGCGGTCGCCTCTACCAGTCGCGCGCGGCGATCGTCGCCGGTGCCGCCGCCAGCCGCTTCCTCGAGGTGATGGCGCCGCAAGGCGCGATGTACGCCTTCATGCGCGTCAAGCCGAGCGTGCTGCCGCGCTTCGATGATCAGCGCTTCGCCCTCGACCTGCTCGAGAAGAAGCATGTTCTGGTGGCCCCGGGCTCGAGCTTCAACGTTCCCTACGCCAACCACTTCCGCATCACGCTGCTGCCCGACGAGAAGACCATGCACGAGGTCTTCACGCGCATCGAGGAACTGCTCGGCGACTATGCCCAGCACGCCGCAGCGCGCTGAGCGCGCTGCGCGGCCGCGAAGGAGCAACACCTCTGCTCCGATCGCTGTGGCTTCAGGGTCAGCGAGCTCCGGCCGCTCCGGAGGGGTCTGCTCCGGGCAGCGGCGCCATGGTGCTGAACATATGCCAGAAGGCGTCGGCGATGAACACCAGGCAGCCGACCACCGTGGCGGCGGCCACCAGGTAGAGGACGAGGTAGGCGAGCCAGCCGGCCGCAGCCGGCAGCAGCCACACCGCAAACGAGGTGTGGCGCAGGTGCCAGCAGGGGTAGTCGCGCAACCAGCGCGCTACCGGCATCACCAG